>JAKAOD010000066.1 GCA_021823365.1 Actinomycetes bacterium
CCACATCGGCGACCTCTACGCGCTCGCCGGCCTCTCCTTCGTCTTGAAGGTCGTCGTCGTCCCCGCCATCGTCCTGCGCATGCTCGATCGCGCCGAGGTGGACATCGCCGGCAGCACCGCCCATTCGACCGCGACGATGACCTTGATCGGCCTCGCCGTCTCGGCCGCCGGGCTGTTCACGGTCGGTGCCGTCCACCTCCGCTCGACGGTGCTGCCGGTCGCCGGGCTCGCCGTCGCGGTCGCCGTCGTGCTCGTCTCCTTCGTCCTCATCGTGCTGCGCTCAGACGTCGTGTCGCAGGCCGTCGGGTTCTTCTCGCTGGAGAACGGCGTGTCGGTGGCAAGCCTCGTCGTCGCGTCCCGGCTGCCCATCATCTTCGAGATCGCGTTCCTCTTCGACCTCCTCGTCGCCGTCGTCGTCTTCGGCCTCGTGATGCGCGTGCACCACGGTCGGGCGAGCACGTTGTCGACCGAGGACCTCGACAGGCTCCGGGGTTGACATGAGCGCCGCCCTCGTCGCCCTGGCCGTCTTCCCGCTCGCCGTCGCCCTGGTCTCCTGGCGGGCGCCCGTCGCCGCATCCAAGGCCCTCACCGTGGCCTCCGGAACCGCCGCTTTCGTGCTGTCGCTCGCCCTCGTCCCCGGCGCGGCGTCCGGACACGTCGCCGCCGCGGGGTCGCTCCTCCGGGCCGACTCGCTGTCCGTCGTCTTCCTCGTGCCGACGACCTTCCTCTACGCGACGACGGCCGTCTTCGCCGCTGGCTACCTCCACGACGGGAGCTCCGGCGAGAGGAGGCGCTACGGGCGGCGCTTCTACGCGGGGACCAACCTCTTCTGCTGGGCGATGGCCGTCGCGCCGATCGTCAACGGGCTCGCGCTCCTCTGGGTCGCCATCGAGGTGACGACCGTCGTCTCCGTCCTGCTCGTCGCGATCGAGAGCACGGACCGAGCCGCCGAGGCTGCATGGAAGTACGTGCTGCTCGCGTCGCTCGGGCTCGGGCTCGCGCTGCTCGCGACGACGATCCTGTACTACGCCGGTTCACGCGTCTTCGGTCCCTCCTACGACCTCACGTACGCGAAGCTCCTCAGCCCGGCGGCGGACCGATTCGACCCGGGAGCGGTCCGCCTCGCCTACGTGCTCGCCGTGCTCGGCTACGGGACCAAGATGGGACTCGTCCCGGTGCACACGTGGCTCCCCGACGCCCACTCCGAGGCGCCGACGCCCGTGTCGTCACTGCTCTCGGCGTCGCTGCTCGCGCTCTCTTTCTACGCGATCCTGCGCTACTTCGAGGTGACCGAGCGAAGTGCCGGGACGCAGTTCGCCCGCACCGTGCTGCTCGTGTTCGGGCTCGCGTCGCTCGCCCTCGCTGCGCTGTACCTGCTCAGCCAGCGCGACCTGAAGCGCCTGCTTGCCTACTCGAGCGTCGAGCACATGGGGATCCTCGCCATCGGCATGAGCTTCGGCGCCAGGATCGCCATCGTCGGCGTGCTGCTCCACGTGCTCGCGCACGCCGCCGCGAAGGGCACCGCCTTCTGCGGCGCGGGGAGCATCGTGCGCAAGTTCAAGACCAAGGACATGGCGCGGATCCGTGGCGGAGCCGGGCTCCTGCCTGTCAGCGGGCCGATGTTCGTCGCCGCGGTGCTGGCGCTCTCGGCCGCTCCGCCATTCGGGATCTTCCGCAGCGAGTTCCTCATCGTGACCGGCGGCCTCTCCGACCCTGCCGACGCCGTCGTCGCGATCCTCGTCGTGCTCGTGACGCTCGCCTTCCTCGGCCTGTCCTGGGCCGCGACGCGCACGATGCTCACGCCGGCGCCGGAACCCCACGCCCACGCGGCCGGGGGCGACCCCTCCGCGGCATCCGTCGCCGCGGCAGCCAGGGGCGACGTCGCGGCGGGAGCCGTCGCCGCGCTCTCGCCGCCGGCAGGTGTCGGCACGGACCTCACCAGGGGCGAGCCCAGCTGGTTGATCGTCGTCGCCATGGCTGCCGGCCTCCTCGCCCTCGCCGTGCTCGGCGTGCACGTGCCCGGCCAGCTGTCGGAGCTGTTGCACCGGGCGGCCGACCAGATCGGCAGCGCCCGATGAGCGGGTCCACGGTGCCCGGCGCGGCCGCGAGCCGTGAGGTCCCCGCCGGCGAGCTCGCCGCGGCGACCGCGGCCGAGATCGCCCCCTCGGGTTCGGACGTCGGCGTGCCGAGCGGGGATCGGGGGCGCCTGGCGGGCCTCGTCGCCGTGCCCGCCGGCTCGGCCACCCGCCTCGTCGCGGTCGTCGCGCGCCGCGGCGAGCTCGTGACGGTCGAGGCGCTCGTCGAGGGCGAGCCAGAAAGCGGGGAGGACCGGACCGGCGCCGCCGGGGCCGGGGCCGGGGCCGGGGCCGGGGCCGGCAATAGCAGCAGCAGCGGCGGCGGCAGCAGCAGCAGCAGCAGCGGCGGCGGCGGCGGCGGCGGCGGCGAGCCGTCGTACCCGTCGCTCACGCCACTTGTCCCCGCCGCCTACTGGTACGAGCGGGAGATCCACGACCTTTACGGCATCGTCCCCGCGGGCCACCCGCGCCTCGACCCGCTCGTCCTCCCCCTTGCGCCCGGCTTGCCGCGTCCGTCGCCCGGCACCCGTCCGTCGCACGACCCAGGCGGCATCCGGGCGGTCGAGGCGCCGGGGCTGCCGCGTCCGTCGGGGCCGCCGGGGCATCCGGGTCAGCTGGGGCCGCTCGAGCCGCTGGAGGATCCCCTGCCGGCCCACGTGCTCGGCGAGGGCGTCTTCACCATCCCCTACGGCCCGGTGCGATCGGGCGTGTTCGAGGCGGTCGAGTACCTCCTCGAGTCGCCCGGCGAGGACATCCCCCACGTGCGAACCCGGATCTACCACAAGCACCGCGGCGTGGAGCGGTGCTTCGACGGCCTCTCCGTCGCCGACGGGGTGCTCCTCGCCGAGCGGGTCGAGGGCGTCGCGTCGGTCGCGCACGCCCTCGCCTACTGCGGGGCCGCCGAGCGCCTCTCCGGCACCGCCGTGCCGGGCCAGGCAGAGCTTCTTCGTGCCGTCCACGCCGAGCTCGAGCGGATCGCCAACCACCTCGACTCGACCCTCCGCCACACCGAAGCCGCCGGCCAAGCGGTCGCCTATGCCCGCTTCTCGCTCCACAAGGAGCGCGTGCTCAGGCTGCGATCCCGACTCTGCGGCCACCGCTTCGGGCGCGGGGTCGTCGTGCCCGGCGGGACGCGCCACGGCCCGCTGCTCCCGCCGGCGGAGCTTCGCCGTGAGCTCGACGCGATCCGCGGCCCGCTCCGCTCCGACATGCACCTGCTCCTCGAGACGCCGTCGTTCCTCGACCGTCTCCGCACCACCGGGGTCCTCTCGCCGGCCCTCGTCGCCGTGCACGGCGCGCTCGGGCCCCTCGGGCGAGGCTCGGCGCTCGAGGAGGACGTCCGCCGTTCCCGCCCCTACGGCGCCTATCCCCGCCTCCGCTTCGAGCCGGCGCACCGCGAGAGCGGCGACGCCCTCGCCCGCCAGCTCGTCCGGTCGGACGAGATCGAGACCTCCTTCCGTCTCCTCGGACAGTGCGCCGACGAGCTCGCCGAGCTCGGCGAGCCGCCGCGCTGGGCCGCAGAGCTGGAGCCGGCAGACGGCGCGGCCCTCGGATGGGCCGAGGCGCCCCAGGGCGAGGTCCTCACCTACCTCGAGGCGGCGGGCGGGCGTCTGGTCCGGGTCAAGCCGCGCTCGGCCTCGTTTCACAACCTGGCGCTGCTGCCGTCGGCGTTCCCGAAGGACATCACCACCGACTTCGCCTTCATCGAGGCGAGCTTCGGCCTCTCGATCGCCGGAACGGCGGGCTGATGCCCTGGGTGTTGCACGGGCTGCGCGACGGGATCGTGACGAGCCGCTACCCTCGCCGCCCCGACGGCTACGGCGCAACCTTCGCCGCGTCGGTGGCGGTCGACCCGCCGGCGGCTCGCTCGGGCTCGCACGCCGCCGGCCGGGGCGGCCGGGAGCGGCTCGAAGAGGTGGCGGCGGCCTGCCCGACGGGCGCCATCCTCCTCGAGGCTCGCGCGGGCCAGGGCGACGGCGGCGGCAAGCACGGCAGCCGGGATGGCGACGGCGGCGGGAGCCGGGTCGGGCGGGCGGTCAGGATCGACCGGGGACGCTGCATCCTCTGCGGCCGCTGCGCCGATGCGCTCCCGGGCGTCTTCTCGCTCGATCCCTCCGTCGAGGTCGCCGCCGTCGGCCGGAGCGCGCTCGTCGTGCCCGAGGTGCCGGAGGACGGGCCCGCCATCGCCGCGCTGCGGGCCTCGCTCGCCGAAAGGGTCCGCGCCTTCGGACGCTCCGTCCACGTCCGTCACGTCGACTGCGGCTCGGACGGCTCGGAGGAGTGGGAGATCGCCGCCCTCACGAACCCCGTCTACGACGTCCAGCGGCTCGGGATCTTCTTCACCGCCAGCCCTCGCCACGCCGACCTGCTCCTCGTGACCGGCGCCGGCGCGGCCGGGATGCTCGGCCCGCTGCGGACCACCTACGAGGCGATGGCCGATCCCCGGCTCGTCGTCGCCGTCGGCACCGACACAGCGAGCAGCGGCATGCTGGCCGGCAGCTACGCGACCCGCGGCGGCGTCGGCGGGACCGTCGCGGTCGACGTCTACGTCCCCGGCTCGCCGCCGAGCCCGTTCTCGATCCTGCACGGGATCCTCCTCGCCCTCGGGCAGGCCGGCCCGGGACGGCAACGTCGCACGCGGGCGGAGCAGGTGCGGTCCGCGCCCGGACGGCCCGGCGGAGCAAAGGCGGCCCGATGACCGCGGCGCTGCTCGCCGCCGGGCTCGCCTGCTTCGCCGCCGGCGCGCTCGCCGACCTCGCCCTCGGCACCGCCCGCCGGGCGCCGCGGCCCGTCCCCTACCTCTTCGGCGCCGCCGGCTCCGGGCTGCTCGCAGCTCTCGGGGGGCGCGTGCTCGCCAACCGACCCGCGAGGCTCGACCTCGGCTCGCTGCTCGGTCTCGGCCGTACGCGCTTCGTCGTCGACGACCTCGCCGCCTTCTTCCTCGTGCTGCTCTTCGGCCTCGCGGTGGCGCTCTCCGCCTGCAGCGCCTCGTGGGCCCGCCGCGAGCGGAGCCCGCGGCGCGGGCTCGCGGCCGCCTACCTCCTGCTGCTCGCCGGCGTGGCCGTCGTGCTCCTCGCCGGCGACGCCTACACGTTCCTCTTCGCCTGGGAGTGCGTCACGCTCGCCTTCTACGCCCTCTCGGGCCTCGGCCGGTCGAGCCGGCACCAGGCGGACGGCGCGTGGCTCACGCTCGTGACCGGCAAGTTCGGGGGCGCCTCTCTGCTCGTCGGCTTCCTCCTGCTCGCCGCGCGCACGGGCAGCTTCTCCATCGCGGCGTGGCACCACGCGGGCGCAGGCCCGCTGCACGACGTCGCCTACGCCCTCGTCGTCCTCGGCTTCGGAGCCAAGCTCGGCGTGGTCCCGCTGCAGGCCTGGATCCCCGCCGGCTATCCGGCCGCCCCCGGCCCGCTCCGGGCGGCGATGGCGGGCATCGCCGCAAATGTGGGCGCATACGGGCTCTGGCGCTTCCTCGGCGTCCTCGGCGCTCCGCCGGCCTGGCTCGTCGTCACGGTCCTCGTGCTCGGCGGGACGACCGCGCTGCTCGGGATCGCCTTCGCGGGCGTCCAGGCGCGCCTTTCGCGGCTGATCGCCTACTCGAGCGTCGAGAACGCCGGCATCATCGTCACGGCCTTCGGCATCGGCCTCGCCGGCGCGGCGACCGGCGACCGGCTCCTCGAGAGCGTCGGGCTGCTGGCGGCGAGCCTGCAAGTGGTGGCACATGCGCTCGCGAAGTCGCTCCTGTTTGCGGCGGGCTCGAGCCTCGAGCAGGCCTGCGGCAGCGACGAGCTCGACGAGCTGCGTGGCGCCGGTCGGCGGGCACCGTTCGCCGCGGTCGGCTTCGCCGTCGGCGCCGCCACGCTCGCCGCCATGCCGCCCACGGTCGGCTTCGTCTCGGAGTGGTTCGTGCTCGAGGCCCTCATGCAGGAGTTCCGCCTCCCGGGACTCGCCATCAGGCTCGGGATGGCGGTCGCCGGGGCGCTCGTCGCGCTGAGCGCCGGGCTCGCGGTGCTCACCTTCGCGCGCGTGCTCGGCATGTCGATCCTCGGCAGCGGGGAGGACCGCCGGGCGGGTCATGGGGGCGCCGGGCTCGGTCTTGGTGCCCGCCTCGGCCTCGGCGCACTCGCCATCGGCTGCCTCGGCGCCGCCGCGGTCAGCCCGTGGGAGGTCCGCCTGATCGCAAAGTCGCTGTCGCCGCTCGTCCCCCGCGCGGCGGTCGACGGAGCGCTGGCCTCGCCGTGGGTCCTCCAGCCGGTGTTCAGGGGCTTCTCGATCCTCTCGCCCTCCTGGCTCTTCGTCGTCATGCCGATCCTCTTCGCCGCCGTCGCGCTCGCCGCGACGCTGCTGTCGCGGGGCCGGATGTGGCGGGTCCGGCGAGTCCCGGCGTGGCGCTCGGCGACCCCGGGCGTCGCGGGGCCGTCGAGCTACACCTCCTTCGCCTACGCCAACCCCTTGCGCCACGTGCTCGCCAACCTCCTCCGGACGACCCGGGAGCGGCGTGCCCTCTCCGTGCCGGCCGAGCAGGCAGCGGGGGGCGGCGAGGTTGGCGCGGGCGCGGCCCACCACCACGTCGTGGTCTCGACACGCGTCGTCGAGCCGGTCGAGTCCTACCTCTACCGCCCCCTGCGCAAGGGTGCCCTGGCGCTGTCGCGCCTCGCGCGCCGCCTCCAGTCCGGGCGGCTCGAGGCCTACGTCACCTACATGCTCGTCGCGCTGCTCATCGGCCTCACGCTGGTCGCCACCGTGCGCTGAGTCGGGTCCGCAGGAGGCCCGGGCCCCGGGGCAGCCCGGGATCGCGAGCCGTCGGGAGCCGCGAGCAGGCCGCGCCCGGACGGCGGCGGAGCCGGGCGGCGCGGACGCTCGGTACGATCGACCGGGGAGAAGCGAGGAGGTGCGAGCGATGTCCGACGCTTCCCGACGCCCATCAGCCGCCCGGATCCTCGAGCCGCTGCTCAGACAGCTGCTCGGCAGGGATCTCCCGGTGCGGTTCGTCTTCTGGGACCGCAGCGAGCTCGGCCCGGACAAGGCCCCGGGAACGATCCGGTTGCGCTCGCCCAACGTGCTCCGGCGCATCGTCTGGTCGCCAGACGAGCTCGGCCTCGCCCGGGCGTTCGTCGCGGGCGAGATGGACGTCGAGGGGGATCTCCACGAGACGCTCGAATCGCTCGCCCGCGCCGTTTCCAGCACGGCACGGCTCCGCCCTCGTGCGCTCGCGACGGCGCTCGGCGCCGCGCTGTCCCTCGGCGCGCTCGGCCTGCCGCTGCCGCCGCCGGACGCCGAGACCCGCCCGCGCGGGCACCGCCACTCCAAGGGGCGGGACGCCAGCGCGATCGGCCACCACTACGACGTCGGGAACGACTTCTACGCCCTGTTCCTCGGACCGTCGATGACCTACTCCTGCGCGCGCTTCCCGACCGAGTCCTCGAGCCTCGAGGAGGCCCAGGAGTCCAAGCACGACCTCGTCTGCCGCAAGCTCGGGCTGGCCGAGCGCCCGGGCAAGCGGCTGCTCGACGTCGGCTGCGGCTGGGGCTCGCTCGTGATCCATGCTGCGAGCCGCTACCGGGCAGAGGCGGTCGGGATCACGCTCAGCCGGCAGCAGGCAGAGCGCGCACGTGCGCGCGTCGAGGAGGCCGGCGTGGCCGGCGAGGTCGAGATCCGCCTCCAGGACTACCGTGACCTCGCCGGCGAGAGCTTCGACGCCATCTCCTCGGTGGGCATGTTCGAGCACGTCGGCTCCGACCAGACGGCTCGCTACTTCTCGACCCTCCGCTCGCTCCTCGGGCCCGGCGGCCGCCTGGTCAACCACGCCATCTCCAAGGTGGGCAGCTCCCGGCTGCAGGGCCGCACGTTCATGCACCACTACGTCTTCCCCGACGGCGAGCTGATCGACGTCGGGGAGGTCGTCCTGGCGATGGAACGGGCCGGCTTCGAGGTGCGTGACGTCGAGTCGCTGCGCGAGCACTACGCGAGGACGCTGCGCGCCTGGGTCGCCAACCTCGAAGCGCAGCTGGACAAGGCGACAGCGCTCGCCGGCGCCGAGCGGACCCGGGTCTGGCGCCTCTACATGGCGGCGTCGGCCAACAATTTCGAACGCGGGCGGCTCGGCGTGCACCAGGTCCTCGGCGTCGCGGACTCGGCCGAAGGCTGGAGCGGCATGCCGCTCACCCGGGCCGGCTGGGTCTGAGCGGGGTCGAAGGCCAAGGCGCTGCGTCCCCCCGGCCAGGTCCCAGCCGGGTCGGCGGGCGGTCGGGGCAGCTCGCCGACGGCGCGGCGCACCGTCGCGGCGGGCGGGCTCCTCAGACCGTGAGGAGGTCGCGTGCCCCCGTGTCGCTCGACGGGTGACGAAGCTTCGACATGGCACGGGCCTCGATCTGGCGGATCCTCTCGCGGGTCAGGTTGAAGTGCTCGCCGACCTCTTCGAGGGTGCGCGGCTCACCCCGGTCGAGGCCGAAGCGCAGCCGGAGGATCTCCCGCTCGCGGTCGTCGAGCGGTGCCAGGAGCCGGCTGATCTCGATCGGCAGCAAGGCGGTCGCCGCCATCTCGAACGGCGACTCGGCCGAGCGGTCCTCGACGACGTCGCCGAGCTCGGCGTCGCCGTCCTCGCGGAGCGGCTCGGAGAGCGAGAGCGGCTCGGCGCGGAAGCGCAATGCCTCGATGAGCTTGTCCTCGGGAAGCTCGACCTCGGCGCCGAGCTCCGCGAGCGTCGCCGGGCGCCCGAACTTGAGCTCGAGGCGGGCCTGCGCCTTCTGCACCCTCGCCAGAGTGTCGCCGGCGTGCACAGGCAGCCGGATCGTCCGTCCCGTGTTGGCGATGCCGCGGGTGATCGCCTGTCGGATCCACCACGTGGCGTACGTCGAGAACTTGAAGCCCTTGCGCCAGTCGAACTTCTCGACGGCGTGCATCAGGCCGAGGTTGCCCTCCTGGATCAGGTCGAGCAGAGGCAGCCCCGAGGCCTGGTACTTCTTGGCGATGGAGACGACGAGGCGGAGGTTCGACTGGACGAAGGTGCGCTGGGCCTCGTCACCGGCGCGGATCAGCCGCTTGAGCTCGCGCCTCTTGGCCGGTGCGAGGTCCTTCGCCGAGACCTTCGAGATCTCCTGCTCGGCCTGAGCCCGGCCCTCGATCGCCTGGGCCAGGCGAACCTCGTCGTCCTTCGTCAAGAGGGGGTACTGGCCGATGTCAGTCAGGTACAGCCGTACGAGGTCTTCCTCGTCCCGCTCGACACGCTCCTTGGCCAACGCAGTAGGTCCTCCGTGCTCCGCTCAAGCGCCCTCGGGTGCATGCCGGTGCCCACCCGCGCGCTGCCGCACCTGGGACGCCCTGCAGCAACAGCAACGGCAGCTCGTCGCCCGCCGCCTTCGGCGGGCCTTCGGTGATGTCCGTCACTCAGTGTAACGACAGAGTCAAGAGCCCTGATCACGACGGCCAGCCAGGGAACAGGCGTTCGCCCGACGGCCACTGTCCGTGCCCGCGAGCTCGCCTCTGACGTCAGTCGCCGATGACGCCGGCGCCGATCGGCCCGAACACGCCCCCGCTCCGTCCGAGCGCTTCCTCGACAGCACGCCTGCGCCGGGGCGAGGGCGCGGGGAGCCCTCCGGCGACGAGCGCACCCTCGCGCCGCACCCCGTCGAGGTCGGCGAGGACGCGCTGCAAGGCGCGCACGACCGGAGGATCTGCCGCGGGTGAGGCGGCCGCCAGCCGCCCGGCGTAGCCGGCCGCCATCGAGGGGTAGATCGCGCCGAGGAAGGCGTCGAGCAGCTCGGCGTCCTCGCCGCCGCCCGCGGCGAGCTCGAGGGCCTCGTCCGTCGAGGCGCACGGAGACCTCGTGAGCTCGGCGGCACGCGGAAGGCCCGTCGAAACCGGAAGGAGCTCCTCGAGCTGACGCGCCCGCCAGCCGTGGGCGAGGCTCGCCCCGGCGGCGTACCCGGCGACGGCGGGGTCCCCGCAGCCGGCGGCGCGCCGGCCGAGCAACGAGAACGCCTGGAGCTCGACGTAGCGGCACCGGCCGAGGAAGTCGGCGGACTCGAGCAGGCTGAGCACCACCTTGACAGTACCGTCGGGCGGCCGCGCTCGGACCGCCCCGACCGCCGGCCGGACGGTCTCTGGACATCCCTTCATCTGGCCCGCGGCGGAGGGTGCTGCGAGAATCGGCCGATGCGGAGCCAGAGGGAGTACGTCCTTCGCACGGTCGAGGAGCGCGGCGTCCGGTTCATCCAGCTCTGGTTCACCGACGTCCTCGGCACGCCGAAGACGTTCTCGATCACCCCCGCGGAGCTCGAGAACGCGCTCGAGGAGGGGATGACCTTCGACGGCTCTTCGATCGACGGCTT
>JAKAOD010000067.1 GCA_021823365.1 Actinomycetes bacterium
TGCGCGCACCACCCTCAGAGCGCTTCTCGACGCCACCCCCGAACCAGCCGGGAAGACCATGCAACCCTGGGACCACTGCCGAGTGGTGGATCCACCGGTCAGCTGTCCCTTACATGAGCGCCGTCCTCGCACGGGCGCCCGCCTCTCCTCTCCTACGAGGTCTCGAGAGCCACCGACGTCAGCGCGTCGAGCGCCACGAGGTGCATCTCGTCCGTTGCCCTGGCGAGCTCTTCGTCGCTCAGATAGCGCTGCGGCCCATCCGGGTGCCCGTCCAAGCCGTCGCTCACCGTCAGGACGCAACCGGCCCGGACGGGTCGGCCGCGGGCGCTGCGCCGAAGTGCGAGGTTGAACATCGCGGACGCCTCCATCTCCACCGCGAGCAGCCCCTGCTCCCGCCAGCCCTCCGTCGAGGTCGCGGACAGATGCGGCTCCACGTCGACGGTCACGACCGGCCCCACATGGAGCCGGCCCAGGCGGCGGCGGGCCGCCTCGACCAGCGCAGTCGTGATCGCGAAGTCCGGGAACGCCGCTACCGGGCCCCCCCGAGCGATGGTCGCCGTCGTCCCGTCGCTCGCAGCCGACCCCGTGACCACGATCACGTCTCCGTTGGCCACACCGGCAGCAAAGGCGCTACAGGTGCCGATGCGGATCATCTGCTCGACTCCGTAGTCGAACAGCTCCTCGCCGATCATCGCCATGCTGGGGCAGCCCATCCCGACAGCCTGGAGGCTCACCGGATGACCTCTGTAGCTCCCGGTGTAACCGATCAAGCCTCGATTTTCCGTGACCAGCTCCGAGCCGTCGAGCAGGCGGGACAACCGCCTGACGCGGCCGGGATCGCCCGCAACGAGGACGCGCTTCGCGTAAGCGCCTTCAGCCGCACGAAGATAGATCGCCATCCCACTCCTTCAGGTGTCTACGGAGCCCTGCCGAACGAACCTGCCTGCAGCGGTCGACCGAGCTCGTGGCCTCGCCGGTGAGCATCTTCCCTGCCCAGGACCCCAACCTCATCGCGAAGCCCCGAGCGTCAGGCCTCGGACCAGGTACCTCTGGAACACCACGTACACGAGCGCCGCGGGCACGGTGCTGAGCAGCGCGCCGGCCATCAGGCTCGGCACGTTCACCACCCTCGAGGACGCCAGCACCCCGAGCCCGACGGTGAAGGTCCGGATGTTGGGCTCCTGCAGAAAAAGCAACCCGATGAGCAAGTCGTTCCAGATCGGGATGAACTGAAGCACGATAACCGTCGCGAATGCCGGCCTGGCAAGAGGCACGGCAACCCTCCAAAAGCATCCCTTGTAAGTAAGGCCGTCGCAGCGTGCGGCGTCGATCAGCTCCTCGGGAAGTCCTCGAAAGAAGGTGCTCATTAAGAACGTCGCGAACGGCGTGCCAACCGCCACATAAACGGCGATTGCCCCCTCGTAAGTATTGATGAGGTGGAGCCTCGAGAAGTTCACGTACTCCGCGATGATGATGGACTGGATGGGGATCATCATCGAGCCGACGATCCCGACCATCGCGAGACGCCTGCCTCGGAAGTCCGTCTTCGCGATCGCGAAACCTGCCGTCGTGGCGATGCCAAGGATGAGCACGATCGACACGGCGCAGATGCCGAACGAGTTGGCGATCTCGCGCGCAACTGGCACACCGGAGAAGAGCTGTGACCAGCTCAAGAAAGAGAACCCGCGGCCTAGCTCATACTGTCGCTCAGAGCGAAACGACGTCACGATCATGAAATAGAACGGGTACATCAGGAGGACAGAGACCACCGCAAGCGCGAGCCAGGTCATGAGCCGGCCTGGCGAGTGCCGGAGCTTCTTCGACCACGACGTGAGCAATCTTCTGACGGATCCTGATACGGGCATCTTTGTCACTCCGACCGCACCATCAGGTAAGCCTGGATCACGCTTACCGAGGCCAATATGACGAACAAGATCACACCGAGCAGAGCGCCGACGCCGAAAGCGCCGGTGCCGAACGCCTGCTGGTAGATGAAGAACTCGATCGTCGTCGTCCCGTAGTCAGGGCCACCTCCGGTCATCGTGTAGATCAGGCTGAACAGCGCCGAGAAGGCGCTGATCGTCGTGATCACGAACGTGAAGATGAAGTAGCGCCGGAGGAGCGGCAGCGTGAGATGCCGATATGACTGGAACCAGCCCGTCCCGTCGAGCTTGCCGGCTTCGTAGATCGCCGGATCGATCGTCGACATTCCCGTCACGAAGATCAGCGTGTTGACGCCCACCAGCGAGTACACGAAGGTGATCGCTACTGCGACGAGGGCATCCCCGGGGCTTCCCAACCAGTTCCGTTCCAGTGAGTGGAGGCCGACAGCGCCGAGAAAGCGGTTGATCAGGCCCGCCTGCGCGAACGCTTGGATGCCGATCAGCCCGAGCACGACCCACGACACCGCCGTCGGAATGATGATCGCGGCACGAAATACCCGCCACCCCCATACCCGCTCGTGGAGCAACGCGGCGAGAGTGACGCCGCAGAGCATGGTGACCGGGACCGCGATCAACAAAAGAGCGTTGTTCTCGAGAACCCTCCAGAAGAGCGGGTTCCTGAACTCGGTGAGGTACGTCGCCGGCCCCACCCATTGCGAGCTGATGCCGTTCCAGTTCGTCATGCTGTAGTACACGGCTTGGCCTATCGGCACCAGCAGGAGAACGGCGACAACCGCGACGGCCGGAAGGACGAGCAGGCGACCGTCTCGAGCCTTCTCCCGGAACAGCGGCGGACGCCGTGCTCTGCGCGGCGGAGCGACATGCGGCCGAGGCGACACGACGGATGCCGCCATGCTCGGGGACACGACGGTGACCGAGGTGGTTTCCACAGCTTTCACGTGCTGATCCGCTCCTCGCGCCGAACGCCACGTTGCCAAGCGAGCCGCCGGCGGACGCAGCGCATGCTCGAAGACCCCATGCTCGAAGACCCTGAGTCGGCAATCCTCGTCAGTCGGCAATCCTCGTCCCAGCAGCGTGCTGGTGCACTCGGGGCGCGGATCGCCCGCCACGGTGCACCAGCTCGCTGCCGTTCCAAGCTAGCTCGGCACCGAGTAGGTGGCCCAGCTCTGCCCTCGCTCAGCGGAAGGCAGCTGCTTCCAGGATTGTCCGATGCTGCTCGTAGCCTTCGCGACGCTCACCCCACCCGTCAGCATGTCGGGGAACACGCTGTCGCCCGCGGTCACGATGCCTGGCGCGGTGACGTTGTCGAGCATCGGATAGACCGTGTAGTGCTGATTCGTGACCAGGTCCACCATCGCCTTCGCGAGGGGATTGGTGGCGGAGACGCCGTTGACCGCAGGGATCAGACCGTACTGGGCGATGATGGCGCCGGCCTGCTTGGTGGTCATCCACTGCAGGAACTCGGCTACCTGCTTCTTGTGAGGCGAGTAGCTCGTCATGGCGAACCCGTTGCCCGCGAACTCGACGGTCTTCTTCATCGGCGTGTTCCAGTAGGGCGGGATGAACACGCCAACCTTGTTGCCCAACGTCTGGGTGAACTGCGCAGTGTCCCAGTTCCCCTTGATGATGATGGCTGCCTGCCCCTTGAGGAACGCGCTCTGGACGTTCGTCGCGGTGAGGGCGTTCGAGTTCATGTAGCCGTCCGCGTACAGCTCGTGCCACTTCGTGAGCTGGCCTCTCACGATCGGGCTCGTCCAAGGGATCCGACCGTTGTAGAGGCCTTCCCACTGGCTGGGGCTCAGCACGCCGGCCATGAGGTAGCTGAGGTTGTACCAGGGGTAGAACTCACCAGTGAGGTTCTGCGTCCCCTCTTCGATGCAGGTGGTGTGGATCGCCTTGAGCTTGGCGCAGTCGGCGAAGAGCTCGGTCCAGGTTTGCGGCATCGACTGGATACCTGCCTTGGCGAACAGGGTCTTTCTGTAGAAGCCTATGTAGAACTGCTGCTGGAGCGGGATCACGTAAGGCGCAGCAGGGTTGTTGAAGCCGACAGAGCTCCATTCGGTGCCGCCCATCCGGGCGAGGTCCTGTGCAGGGACCCATGACTTCAAGTTCTCGAGATATGACCGGTACTGCAACGTGAAGAGGCCCGTCCACATGTTGACGATGTCGGGTCCCGATCGCGAGACCGCGGCCGCCTGGAGCAGCGCAAAGTAGTTCGCCCGCGGCTGCGGCACGTTGGTGATGGTGATGCCCGGGTGCGTTTTCTCGAACGCCTTGATGAGCACGGGCACAGCTTGCGCCTGGTCGCCGTTCCCGAGGTTCTGCCACAGGACCAGGTTCACCGGCGCCGGCGCGTGCGACTTCGCTCTCACAGACGCTGCTGCCGCCTGCCCTCCGACGGAGGCTGAGAGCGCGAGAGCGACAGCCAAGCCAGCCTTGTACTGATGTCGTAGCTTCATCGATTGCTCCCCTCTAACTTGTGATCCGGCGTCAACTGAAGAGACCTCTCGTGGTTCGTGCTTCTCGGCTTTGGCTCCGGTCCGCGATCGCTGCACAGTGCTGCACCGCTCCGGCGACGGGCGGCACCGGGCTTCGGGCCTGGTCGACCGCGCGTCGCCTGGCGTGGCCGCAGCCGCCCGCCCGAGCTCGCGCAGGCGGCTTCGATTGCCGGCGCCCGTTGGTCAGCGACCTCGTGATCCCCGCACCGGAGCTCTGCCCCTCTCCTCCCCCGCCCCCCGAGGGCCCATCCAGCGGATCGGCACCCCGAGCCCCTTTGCCCCGGGACCGGACTGGACCCGCCCGGGCCCGAGGCGATCGAGCCATTCGAGGCCCACTGCCGCCCGGCGCACCTTCGCTCGAGCGATCGCCACTACGTCGTTTCGCAGGTGCACGCCGCTCGGGTAGAGCGCCCGAGAGTTGCGGAGGCCGAACTTCGCGTAGAGCGGGGCCGCGACGCGCACGATCTCGGCGAGCTCGTGCCCGCGCACCACACCTCCCGCGCCGTCCGGGGACTCGACGTAGAGATCGATCGGCAGCTCGGAAAGCGACCGCAGCTCCGCAAGCTGGGCGAGCGTCATGTCCGAGGGAACGTTGATCGTCGAGGCCCCCAGCCGCTCGAGCTGGGCGAAGGTCACCGGGTTCGTCGGCGCGAGGTACGCGGACACCTTCCATACCGTCTCGGCAGGAAGCTCACCGCGGGCTTGCGCGCCCGCCAGCACTTCGAGCAAGCCGGGGTCCGCCACCAGGAAGCTCCGGATGCCCAGCTCGGTGGCCCTCGCCACGTCTTCGAGC
This sequence comes from Actinomycetes bacterium, assembly GCA_021823365.1. The sequence goes on from JAKAOD010000067.1 coordinate 5,196, forward strand.
GCGTACCGGAGCTGACGGGCTCCGCGGATCCGCCCCGCGAAGGCTGGACCGTCGGCTGACCGGGCCGTGGCGCCCAGGTCCCACTCTTCACGGGGCCCGACGAACAGGGACACTTCGATGCCGCGGTCCGCTCCAATCTGCGCCATCTCGCGGAGCTCGGCCTCGCTCAACAGCATCGCTCCGCTTCCCTGCGACACGCGGTTGACGACGATGCCACACGCATCGGCCTCTGCGACGACTGCCGACAGCGCCTCAGGTCCCTCGATGCTCGGGATCTCGATCCGGAACTGGGCGCCGTCGGCGAAGCGGTGCGGACTCTCCGCCGCCAGCGCTTCCGAGGCGATACCGAGCCGGTCGACGAGCTCGGCGCCGCTCAGCTGCGCGCTCACTTCAGCCGTCCCCGCCATTCGTCACCCCGGCTCCGCTTGGTCCTGCAACCGCTGCCTGCGACCTCGGCTCCCGGCTCGGTCCCGTCGGCTGCGGCTGTTCGGCTCACCCGAATGGTGTTTCAGATTCGTCACTAATACAAGCACCAGAAGGCGCTGGAGTCAAGATTCAGGCCGCATCATCGCTCAATTGGGAAGCATGTTCGGTGCACCACAACGATCGCGACCTCCGCGACGACGTCCGCCCATGTGCGCTGCCGCGGGCGGTCAGTAGCAACGCGTGCTACACTTCAATCGTGGCTCGGGCGATCACTCAGCGGGAGCTCCGCAACGAGAGCGGCAAGATCATGCGCCGCCTCGACGAGGGGGACTCGTTCATCGTCACGCGCAATGGGGTTCCCGTGGGTGAGCTCTCCCCATTGCGGCGACATCGCTTCGTTCGCGCGGAGGCCGCTGTCGCCCTGTTCCGCCATGCACCCGCCCTCGATGCGGAAAGGTTCCGCCGAGACCTCGACCGCGTGAGCTCGCAGGAACCGACGCCGCGTGCCTGAGCGGTTCGCTCGCAGCGCGCGAGGGATCGTGGACACTTCCGTGGTCATCGACCTCGAGAAGCTCGACCCCGCAGTGCTGCCCGTGGAGATCGCAGTCAGCGCTATCACCATGGCTGAGCTTGCAGCGGGTCCACACGCAGCCGACGACCCTGACGAGCGGGCGCGCCGACAAGATCGACTGCAGCGAGCAGAGGCCGCCTTCGACCCCTTGCCGTTCGACGACGAGGCGGCTCGTGCCTACGGGCGCGTCTACGCTGCCGTGATCGGCACCGGGCGCAAGGCCCGAGGTCCGCGCGCAGTCGATCTCCTCATCGCAGCCGCCGCTTGTGCCCTAGCTCTTCCTCTCTATACGAGGAACCCGAGTGACTTTCGGGGACTCGAAAGCCTCGTCGAGGTGATCGAAGTCTGACGATCGCTGGGCTCAGCACCGGTGCATCCTGCGCCGGCGCATCGCTCGAGCACGCCCACGGCGGCCTGGGCGCGACCCGTCACGTCGACCGCCGCCGCAGGAGCTGGTCCACTCCGACGGCGAGCAGGATGAGCGCGCCGTTCACGATGTCCTCGTACACGGGGTTGAGATTGAGGAGGACGAAGCCGTTGTTGATCAGCTCGAGGATGACCGTCCCGACGACGGCACGCCAAATGGCGCCTTCGCCGCCCATGATGCTCGTGCCCCCGACGACCGTGGCGGCGATGGCGGTCAGCGCGAGGGTATTGGCGACGCTCGTGCCGGGGTCGGCCGAGCCGGCCTGGGAGGCGCCGATGATGCCCGCGATGGCCGCGCACGCGCCGCTGATGCCGAAGACGAGGATCCGGTAGAGCGGGATCGAGATGCCGGAGAGGTGCGCCGCCTCGGTGTTCCCGCCGATCGCGTACAGCCCACGGCCGAACCGGGAGAACGCCAGCAGCACCCCCGTCAACAGCGCCACGGCGAAGAAGACCCACGCCGCGATCGTGATGCCGCCGTAGGTGTCGTTCATCACCATGAAGCCGCCGACCGCCGTCGTCTCGACGTTGCCGCCGGTCGCCACCGTCGCGAACCCGATGATCGCGTAGCTCGTCGCGAGCGTGGCGATGAAGCTGTTGATCCGGCCAAAGGCGATGACCCCGCCGTTCACCGCACCGAACCCGAACCCGACGAGCAGAGCGACGGCAAAGGCGCCGAAGGGCGTGAGGTGGGGCGCGAGGATCACCGACAGGATCGCGCAGAACGCGTAGACGGCGCCTTGGGAGAGGTCGAACCCGCCGGAGATGATGGCGAGCGTGGCCCCGCACGCCGCGATGCCCTCCCAGCTCATCTGGTTGAGCATGTTCGCGACGTTGCCGAGCGTCCTGAACGACGACGAGCTTGCGGACAGGGCGATCGCCATGGCGATGAGCACGACGAGGATCCCGAAGTCCCTCGCCGAGACGCGCCTCGCCCGCTCCTCCTCGGTCTCGGCACGCGCCGCGACGATGGAGCGGGGGCGCACGATGCTCACAGGCTCGCCCGCTCCGGCCGCGCGCCGAACGCCGCGGCGATGATGTGCTCGCGCTCGGCAGTCCCGCCGTCGAACTCGGCGACGACCTCGCCCTTCCTGAACACGACGACACGGTGCGACATCCCCATGAGCTCCTCGAGCTCCGAGGAGATCAATATCACGCCGATCCCCCTCGAGGCCGCTTCGGCGATCATCTGGTGGATCGCCGCCTTCGCCCCGACGTCCACGCCGCGTGTCGGCTCGTCGGCGATGAAGACTCGCGGGCCGCAGGCGAGCCACTTCGAGAGGAGGACCTTCTGCTGGTTGCCGCCGGACAGGTGGCGGACGAGCCGGGCGGGTTCGCGTGGCCGGATGTCGGAGCGGTCGACCCACTCGACGGCGTCCTGCCTCACCCGCCGCTTCGTCGCGAAGCCCCAGCGAAACGGGCCTTTGCGAGTGCTCAAGGCGAGGTTCTCCGCGACGGACCGGCCGAGGACGAGCCCCTGCTGCTTGCGGTCCTCCGGCACCATCACCACGCCCGCGTCGCCCGCCGCGCGCGGGCTGCGGAGGCTGCGGGCACCCGACCCTGCCACGCGCACCACACCGCGCTCCGGACGGTCCGCACCCACCAGGCACCGCGCGAACTCCGAGCGGCCCGAGCCGATCAGGCCGGCGAGCCCGACGATCTCGCCGGCCCGCACCGAGAGGCTCACGCCGCGCACGGCGTTGCCTCTCCAGACGTCGCTCGCCTCGAGCACGACCTCGGCGTCCGCCGGGGGAGGGGCTTTCGTCGCGTACATCGTCCGAAGCGGCCGGCCCACCATCTTCTGGATGAGGCTCGCCTCGTCCTCCTCGTCGACCGGAGCGCTCGAGACGAGCGTCCCGTCGCGGAGCACCGACACGGTGTCGGCGCTCGACAGGACCTCGCGCAGGTGGTGCGACACCATGGCGATGGCGACACCCTGGCCGGAGAGGCGGCGCAGCAGGTCGAGCAGCTGGTCGGCACGCTGCTCGTCGAGCGACGACGTCGGCTCGTCGAGCATGAGCACCCGTGGCTCGCGCACGAGGCAGCGCAGCACCTCGAGCACCTGGCGGTCGGCGATCGACAGCTCCCGGACGATCGCGTCCGGCGGCAGCGCGAACCCGGTCTCCTCGCACAGCCTGCGAAACCTGGTCGCGGCCTCGGAGCGGCTGAGCCTGCCGAGGGCAGCCACGCCCATGCCGAGGAACACGTTCTCGAGCACGCTGCGCGCCGGCACCGAGGTGAGCTCCTGGGTCACGATGCCGACGCCCGCGGCACGTGCGGCGCGCGGCGTCACGCTGCGCAACGGTCTGCCGTCGATCAGGACCTGGCCGCGGTCGGGCCGGGCCATGCCGGCGGCGATGCGCACGAGCGTCGACTTGCCGGCGCCGTTCTCGCCGACCAGGGCGTGCACCTCGCCCGACTTCAGCGTGAGGCTCACGCCGTCGAGGACGTTCACCGGTCCGTAGCGCTTCGACACGCCCTCAATCTGCAGCATGCCGGCTCACCCCCGGAGCGGCGACGCCGACCGGCGACGCCGACCGGCGACGCGAGGGCAGGCGGGCCGGCAAGACGCCGACCCGCCGCTCACCCTCGCGCCCCGGGACCGAGCCCTGCCCGGTCCCCTGCGCCGCGATCACGGGATGACGGTGGGGGTCAATCCGAGTACTGACCGACGAGGTGGTGGGACTTGACGACGCTCCCGGTCCAGAGGCCCCCGGCGGGCCCGAGGTTGGCCGAGTTGACGGCCGTCGGCGGGTGGCCGCCCTGGAGCTTCTCGATGCCGTAGAGCGTGGCCTGGTAGCCGTCGGTCACCTCCGGGATCCCGAACGTGGCGTACCAGGTGCCGGCTCTGACGTAGTTCACCGCCTGGGTCGAGCCGCCGTTGCCGATCACCTTCACCTTGCCGATCAGGTGCTTGTTCTTGAGGACGATCGTCGCACCCTCCATCGCCTGGGCCGAGCCGATGATCACGTTGACGTCGGGGTGGGCGCTCAACTCGTCCTCGGTCACCGTCTCGCCGGTCGAGGACAGGTACCCGCCGACGGGGTCCCCGAGCACCTTGACGTGCGGGTCGCCCTTCAGCGCGGCGAGGGCGGCCTTGGTCCGCGCGACGTCGAGCGGCAAGGTCGGGAAGCCCTGGTAGTAGACGACGTTGCAGGTCGACAGGTTGCCGCACGCCTGGATGGCGAGCTTGCCGAGGTCCGTGCCGTTGAGGACCGCCGACTCGACGACCGAGATCTCACCGGGAACCTGCGGCGCGATCTGGGAGTAGTTGCTCCCGACCTGGGTGAACTCGGCCACGACCGCGATCCCCTTGGCGATCGCCGCCTTGACCTCGGGCACGACGGCGCTCCCGTCGTTCGCCTGGACGACGAAGACGTTGTACTTCCCCGACGTGATCTCGTCCTCGAGCTGGGACACCTGCGTCGTCGCCGAGAAGTTGCCGTTGAGGAACGTCGCGGTGCCCCCGAACTTCTTCGCCGCCTGCTGGACGCCCTTCCAGGTCGCCTGCGCGAACGAGTTGTCGGTCGCGAAACCGAAGAAGGCGACGTGCGGGACCTTCTTCGCCGCGCCCGGAACGCTGCGCTGGGCCGCCGCCGTCGGTGCGAGCCCGGCGCCGATGCCGAGCGCCATCGCCGCCGAGAGCCCCGCGGGCAGCACCACCCGCGAGCCGAGATGTCT
>JAKAOD010000068.1 GCA_021823365.1 Actinomycetes bacterium
GGCGCCGACCCCGAGCCGGAGGTCGAGACCGAGCGTCTCGATGCGCTCTGGCTCGAGGAGGGAGATCCGCTCGCTCCCCCAGGCACCGGCGAGGTACTCCTTCGAGAGCGGCGGCCGGTCGTAGGGTGCCTCGCTCTCGGCACCCACGACGACGAGACGACCGCCGAAGCCTCGCTCACGCAAGGCCTCGGCGGCGCGTAGCCCCGCCAGCGACGCGCCGACGACCACGATGGTGCTGCCGGCGTCGAGCTCCTCGCGCGACGCCCGCCCGATCGGTTCGAGGCTCAAGCGGGCGGCGCCGCGGCCGCGCCCCCCTCGCCGCCGAGGGCGTCGAGGCGCGGCATCAGCGCGTCGACGCGCTCGCGGGCGCCGCGGATGCGCCGGTCGAGCTCCTCCACGATCTCGATCGCCCGCCGGAATCGGCTCTCGAGGACGTCGACGTCGACGAGGCCCTCGTCGAGCTGTCGGATGATCTCGTCGAGCTCCGCCGACGCGTCGGCGTAGCTGATCTCGCCGACGGGTCGGGGGACCGCGCCGACGTCGCTCCGGGTCATCAGTCCACCTCCTCACGGTCACCCGGCGGGCGCCGTTCGACTCTCGAGACCGTCGAGGCGATCTCGCCATCGCCAAGGAGCGTCTTCAGCTCGTCGCCCGGCGCAAGGCCCGCGACGCTGCGTAGCAGCCTTCCCGAGGCGTCCCGGGTCAGCGACCAGCCGCGCTCGAGCTGCCGGCGGGGATCGTAGGCACGAAGCACGTCCCGATGCCGCCGGCTCTCGCCCTCGACGCCGGCGACCACACGCCGGACGAGCAGCCCTAGCGTGCCGCGCGCGCCGTCCAGGGCCCGGCGATCGCGCTCGACGACCGAGCGTGCTGAGCGCGGCAGGCGCGTCCGCATCGCAGCGAGCTCGTCGGCGCGGCGGTGCAGCTGGTGGCGCGTCCCGCGCCCGACAGAGCCGCCGGCGGCGCGGAGCCGCTCCGCGGCGCCGTCAAGGCGCGCCCTGGCGAGCCGGGAGAGCGCCTCCGCCCGACCGACCGCCCCTTCCCAGTACCCGGCGACCACGGCAACCACGGCCTCGCCGCACGCCGTCGGCGTGATGCAGGCGCGGCTCGACACCTCGTCGGCCACGGAACGGTCCCCGGTATGGCCGATCCCCGTCCAGACCGGGAACGGCGCCGTCGCGATCGCTCGCGCGACCAGCTCGCTGTCGAATGCGGCGAGGTCCCCCCGTGCACCGCCGCCCCGCACGACGACGGCGAGCTCCGGCGACCAGGAGGCGAGCCTTCGAAGCGCCCCGGCGAGCTGCTCGGGGGCCTCGGACCCCTGGACGAGCGAGGCCTCGAGGTGGACGTCGAAGGCGAACCCCGAGCGGGTGAGCTGCCCGAGGAAGTCGCGGTGAGCCTCGGACCCGGGGCTCGTGACGAGCCCGATGCGCAAAGGGACGAGCGGCGGCGGCAATGACCTGTTCGCCTCGAGAAGTCCATCTCGCGCCAGGGTCTCCAGCAGGCGGCGGCGCGCCACGGCGATCCCGCCCAGCAGCGCCTCGACGTCCAGGGCAGTGAGCGTGAAGCGCAGCTTGCTCCCCCCCTCCCAGACCGAGACCCGCCCGCGCACGCGCACGACCCTCCCGACCTCGAGGCTGACGCCGGCTCCGGCGAGCGCCGCCGCGACGCCGGGCCAGTCGCGAGACCAGCACACCACCTCCAGCTGCTGGGCGGGGCGATTCCCCCCGTCGGCACTCTCGTCGGCAAGCTCGAGATATCGGTGGCCGCGCGACTCGCGAAGCCCACGGATCTCGCCGACGACCCAGATCTCCTCGGGGAAGGTCCGGGTCAGCGCCAGCCTCACCCGCTCGTAGAACTCTGCGATGGACAGCGAGCGCTCGCCGGGCTCGGACTCGGCCGCTCCGGGCCCTCGGCCGCCCTCGCCCTCCCCCTGCTCGGTCGCCTCGACCCACTCGCCGGGCTCGCCCGCCTCGGGACGCTCGCCGGGGCCCTCCTCGGTCTCCCGTCCGGGGTGGTCTGCGACCGGCCGCCGGCTCCGGCGCGCCCCGGCGACCTCCTCCACCCGGCGCTGCAGGACCACCGCGGCGGACCCGCGCGGGCTCCGCCTGGGCGGGGCGGATGCGTCAGGCTCGTCGGGTGCGCCGAAGTCGAAGCGCTGCTCTTCGAATGCCCTCGTAGGCGCCACGACCGAAGGCTACCTGGAGGCTGTTACCGCGCGGCGCCCGATGCGCGAGAATCGTCGCGGCGGCGAGCCGGCCGGGTGGCCGCGGCGCACCGGCGCCTCGGCGCCGGTCGCTGAGGAAGGTCGGGGCTCCACAGGGCAGGGTGCTGGCTAACGGCCAGTCGGGGCGACCCGAAGGAAAGTGCAACAGAGAGCAGACCGCCGATGGCCCGCTCCGGCAGGCACAGGCAAGGGTGAAACGGTGCGGTAAGAGCGCACCAGCGCCCGGGGCGACCCGGGCGGCTGGCAAACCCCACCCGGAGCAAGGCCAAGCAGGGGACGGGCGGCCCGTCCGGTGTCCCCAGGTAGGCCGCGTAGATGGATGGCCACCCCCCGGCTCGTTCCGGGGACAGAACCCCGCCTACAGGCCGGCTCGCCGCCACGGCCTGCGGCGAGGGCGAGGTCCCGAGCAGCTCTTGCGTGGCCCGGTAGGCAGCTTGGTAGGCGGATCGCAGCGGGATCGCCTTGCACAGCGCAGGCAGCTGGTGTCTCGCCGCCCAGGTCTCGTAGCCTTGCCGAACCTCGCCCGCGCACGATCCCAAGGACTCTGGGGCGAGAACCGCGATGCGGCGCAAGCGCCCCGATTGCTCAAGAGGTGGTCCAGCAGCTGCGTCAAGGTTCCGGGACGCGGCGCGACAGCCGGTCGAGCAAGGCGACGCACGCGTGCACCGTCCGAACGCGCGGCACCTCGATGCCGAGCAGTCCGGCCAGCTCGATCACCGCGCCGGTCATGCATTCGAGCTCGAGCGGCTTGCCGTGCTCGAGGTCCTGCAGCATCGAGGTCCTGTGGTCGCCGACGGCGAACGCGGCCTGCAAGCGCCTGTCGATCGAGAGAGGGAGGCACACCCCGAGGGCACCGGCGACGCTTGCGCACTCCTCGAGCATCTCGTGAAGAAGTTGCACCATATCGCGGCGCTCGCCCAGCTCACCGAGGGTGGCGCGGGTGAGTGCGCTGACGGGGTTGAAAGCGACGTTCCCGATCAGCTTGAGCCACAGGTTGTCGCGCAGCCGCGCTTCGACTGGGGCCTTCAGTCCGGAGGCGGTGAGGATGCCCGCGATTGCCCGGCAGCGCTCGCTCGGCTCGCCCGAGGGCTCGCCAAGGCTGAAGCGGTTCCCCTCGAGGTGATGCACCACGCCAGGGGCGACGAGCTCGGTCGCGCAGTAGACGACGCACCCGACGTTGTGTGCCGGGGCGATGGAGGCGGAGATCAGCCCGCCCGGGTCGACGCTCTCGAGCACCGTGCCGCCGAGCGGGCCCTCCAGTGCCTGGAAGTACCAGAAGGGGATCCCGTTCTGGGCCCACACGATCGCGGTCTCGGGCGAGAGCCGCTCGCCCACCGAGCTTGCGACGGGAGGAATCTGGTGAGCCTTCAGCCCGCAGAAGACCACGTCGGCTGACGCTATGGCGGTCAGCTCGCCCTCGACACGCGGATGCACGGTGAACTCGCCCTCAGCCGAACGGACGGTGACGCCGCGTTCCCGCATCGCGTCCAGATGAGCTCCTCGCGCGACGAGCGTCACATCGGCCGCACCGGCCCGCTCGACACAGGCACCGACGTAGGCGCCGATCGCCCCGGCGCCGAGCACTGTGAGCTTCACGGTGATGGAGACGTCGTTGCCAACGGGACTCGGGCCGGCGTCGGGGGCAGGGACGTGGTCACGACGGCGTGCTGCCAGCGACGTGCGCAGCGACGCGCCGGCGCTGCACCTTCCCCGTCGGCGTGCGCGGGATCGTCTCGAGCACCCAGATCCGGCTCGGCACCTTCACGGCGGCGAGGCGCTCCTTGGCGTAGGCGACGAGCTCGGCAGGGTCGAGCTCGGCGACGAGGGTGACGGCCGCAGCGGGCTGCTCGCCGTACTTGGCGTCCTCGATGCCGAACACCACGGCCTCGCCGACGGCGGGATGGCTGGCGAGCACCTCCTCGACCTCGGCGGGCGAGACCTTCTCCCCGCCCCGGTTGATCATCTCCTTGAGCCGTCCTTCGAGGACAAGATACCCACCGCGGAGAGAGCCCTGGTCGCCGGTGCGGAACCAACCGTCGAAGAACGACTGGGCGTTGGCCTCGGGGTTGTTGACATAGCCGGGAGTGACGCCGGGTCCTCGCACGACGACCTCGCCCGACGACCCCGGCGGGAGGAAGCGCAGCCCGTCGTCGATCACGGCGATCTCGGTCCCCGTCGCCACGCCGACCGAGCCGCGGCGGCGCTCGGCAGGCGGAAGGGGGTTCGAGGCCATCTGGTGGCTGGCCTCGGTCATCCCGTAGGCCTCGAGCACCGGCACCCCGTAGCTCTCCTCGGCGAGGGCCATGAGCGCCGGTGGGAGCGCCGAAGAGCACGAGCGCGCGAAGCGCAGGCTTCGCGCCGCTCCGGCATCGTCCTTCTTGTCAAGGATCATCCGGTGCAACGTCGGCCCTGCCGAGAACCACGTCACGCCGCGGTCGCGCGCCTGGGGCCAGAACCTGTGCGGGGTGAAGCGCTTCGGCACGACGATGCTCCCCCCGCCGGCCAGTGCCGCGAAGGTCGAGGCGACAAGTCCGTGGACGTGGAACAGCGGCATGACGCAGAACGACACGTCCCCACGGCCGAGGCGGTAGCAGGCGGCGATCGTGCGCGCCGAGGCCATCAGGTTGCGCTGCCGCAGTGGAACCTGCTTCGGCCGGCTGGTCGTTCCGCTCGTGTGCAGGACGATCGCCACGTCCTCTGGCCCTCCGGCTTCGACCGGTGACGCGGGGCAGATGTCCTCGCCGCCGTCATCCGAGAGCCGAGGAGGGCATCCGATACCCTCCTCGATTCGCAGGACGCGCACGCCCTTCGCCGTCGCCGCGCGCTCGGCGTTCGGCAGGCTCGCGGGCAGCACGAGCACGCGGGGTGCTACGTCGCCAAGGTAGAAGCCGAACTCGTCGACGGTATAGGCCGGGTTGAGCGGCGCGGCGGCCGCCCCGAGCGCTACGACGGCTAGAAGCAATTGGACGAAGCCGGCGCTGTTCGGCAAGGCCAGTGCGACCGTGTCGCCGTGACGGACCCCGGCACCGGCGAGACGGGCGGCGAGGGCGCCGACGCCCTCGGCCAGGTCTCCGTACGTGAGCGGCGACTCGTCCTCGGGCGAGATGAGCGCAAGGTCCGACTGCGGCGCTCCGTCGAGCAACGCCGAGAGCGCCTCCGCGCCCCCGATCCCTCTCTCATCCGACATGGCGATTCTCGTTTGCCACGCCATCTGCCTCCTTGTGTCGACCTCTCTTCGAGAGGTGCGCCACGGTCTCACCGCCTCTACAGTCTGATCGAGGCTTCGGCGAGCTGCACGGCGAGGCCTTCTGCGGACCGCCTCAGCGCGCGGGCGACAGTGCGCATGATCTCGGGCGGAAGCCGCGCTGTCGGTGCGGACACCGAGATCGCAGCGGGCGCCTGACCTCCCGGCAGGGCGACGGCGACACAGCGGACGCCCACCTCCTGCTCGCCGTCGTCGAGCGCATACCCCCGACGACGCACGGCGTCAAGATGCTCGAGCAGGGCGTCGGGGTCGGTGATCGTCGCCGCGGTGTAGCTGTGCAGCCCGGTCCGCTCGAGGATCTGCCGGACACGGCCCTCGGTCAGCATTGCGAGCATCGCCTTTCCAACTGCCGTGCAATGCGCATCGACCCGCCGTCCCGGCTCGGTGAACATCCGCATCGCATGCCGTCCCGGGGCCTGGGCGAGGTAGATCACGCGGTCGCCGTCCATCATCGCGAGGTTGGCGGTCTCGCCGACAAGCTCGGCGATGGATGACAGGAAGGGTCGCGCCCAGATCCCGACGGCGCGCCCCGCGGCCTCGCCGAGCCGGATCAGCCGAGGCCCGAGGACGTAGCGTCGCGCGTTGGACCGCCGGACATAGCCTTGGGCGACCAGCGTCCCGATCAGTCGGTGGGTGGTCGCGAGCGGAAGGCCGGACTCGCTCGCGAGCTCGGAAGAGAACGGGCACGATCTGGAAGTGCTCGCTAGGGTAGCCAGCGAGTGGCGGAGGGAGCGATGGCGACGCGGGTCGAGGTGCGCGGCTACCAGGTCGACGAGGCGCTCTACTCCTTCATCGAGGATGAAGCGCTTCCAGGTAGCGGCGTGGCGTCGGAGGTGTTCTGGGGCGGCCTGGCGACGCTTGTCGCCGAGCTCTCCACCCGCAATCACCGGCTCATCGCGGAACGCGCCAACCTCCAGCAGGAGATCGACCGCTGGCACCAGGAGCGTGCCGGCAAGGTGCACGACCGCGACGCCTACCGGTCCTTTCTCGAGGACATCGGCTACCTGCGACCCGAGGGCCCGGACTTCACGATCGCCACCGCAGGGACGGATCCTGAGATCTCCACGGTCGCCGGTCCGCAGCTCGTCGTCCCCGCATCGAACCCCCGCTACGCACTCAACGCGGCGAACGCCAGGTGGGGCTCGCTCTACGACGCCCTCTACGGCACGGACGCCCTCGGGAGCTCCCCTCCCCTGGGCGGCTATGACCCAGGACGCGGCGCCGAGGTCGTCTCCTTCGCCCGTTCCTTCCTCGACGAGTGCCTCCCGCTCACCCACGGCTCGCATTCCGAGAGCCATGCCTATCGCGTCGCAGGCGGGACGGTCGTGGTCGAGCTGGCGGACGGCCGCCAGAGCCAACTTCGCGACCCGGCGTCCTTCGCCGGCCACACGGGCAACGCATCAGAACCGTCGGGCATCCTTCTTGTCCAGAACGACCTCGGAGTCTTCATGACGATCGACCGTTCCCACCCGGTCGGCTCGACCGACCCGGCGGGTGTCGCCGACGTCCTGCTCGAGGCCGCGGTGACCACGATCATCGACTTCGAGGACTCCGTCGCCGCCGTCGACGGCAAGGACAAGGCCGCCTGCTACCGCACCTGGCTCGGGCTGATGCGCGGCGACTTGGAGGCGACCTTCGAGAAGGGTGGGCGGATGATGACCCGTCGCCCCGCACCGAACCGCACCGTCATTGCGCCTGACGGCACCTCCCGCGAGCTCCGCGGCCGGGCGCTGCTGTTCGTGCGCAACGTCGGTCATCTCATGACGACCCCGGCGATGCTCGCGCCCGACCGCACAGAGGTTCCCGAGGGCCTGCTCGACGCCTTCGTGAGTGTCACGATCGCGCAGCACGACCGCGCCCGGCCCGAGCGGCTGCGCAACTCGAGAAGCGGCTCGGTCTACGTGGTCAAGCCCAAGATGCACGGACCGGACGAGGCGGCGTTCTGCGACCAGGTCTTCTCCCGCGTCGAGGACCTGCTCGGCCTGGCGCCCGGCACGGTGAAGATCGGGCTCATGGACGAGGAGCGGCGCACGACGCTGAACTTGAAAGAGTGCATCCGCGCCCTCTCCTCGAGGGTCTGCTTCATCAACACCGGCTTCCTCGACCGGACGGGCGACGAGATCCACACCTCGATGCACGCCGGTCCGATGATCCGCAAGGTGGACATGAAGGGTGCTTGCTGGCTCACCGCGTACGAGGACCACAACGTCGACGTCGGTCTCGCCTGCGGCTTCAAAGGACGCGCCCAGATCGGCAAGGGCATGTGGACCGCCGCGGAGCTCATGGGGGACATGCTGCGTGACAAGCTGGCCCATCCTCGAGCCGGTGCGAGCTGCGCGTGGGTGCCCTCGCCGACCGCTGCCACGCTGCACGCCATCCACTATCACCGAGTCGACGTGCGCCAACGCCAGGAGGAGCTCGCGGGTAGGCGCCGGCGGACGCTCGACGAGCTGCTGGAGCTGCCGCTCCTCGACTCAGCCGAGCTGGACGACGCGATGGTGCGGGCCGAGGTCTCGAACAACGCCCAGGGGATCCTCGGCTACGTCGTGCGCTGGATCGAGGGTGGCGTCGGCTGCTCCAAGGTGCCCGACATCCACGACGTCGCCCTGATGGAAGACCGCGCCACCTGCCGGATCTCCTCCCAGCACATCGCGAACTGGCTCCTGCACGGGATCGTCGACGAGGAGCGCGTCCTCGAGATCCTCCGCGAAATGGCCCACGTCGTCGACCGCCAGAATGCCCTCGAGCCCGGCTATCGTCCCATGGCGCCCGACTTCTCGGGCAGCGCGTTCCGCGCCGCGTCCGAGCTCGTCCTTGCCGGTGTCGCGCAGCCCTCCGGTTACACCGAACCGATCCTTCACCGCTGGCGGAGGTCGGAGAAGGAAGAGGCGGTCCGGTGACGATGACGCTCGCGCTGGCGCGCACGATGATCTCGGGCACTCTCGCTGCCTTCCGTGCCGCGAGGCTCCGGCCCATCGCAGTGATCGTCCTCTACAGCTACGCCGGCTGACGGCAACCGGCCCTGAAGGCCCCTACTAACTGGCTTGTCGGGTGAGCTGGCGGTAGGGCTCGAGATAGCGCGTCACGACCTCCTCGGGGATGCGCCCACGACGCGCGACCGATATGCCTTTGCTCGTGGCCCAGCGGCGCACCACTTCTGGCCGCGCGAGGTAGGCCTCGAGCACCGTCACAGGTAGCCGTCCGCGGGCGGCGACCGAAAGCCCGTTCCGACGCGCCCAATCGCGCACTACTGCCGGCGTCGCTCGATAGAGCTCCAGTAGCGCATCCGATATCCGTCCCCGGTCTGAAACGGCGATGCCTCGGCTTCGCGCCCACTGGCGGATCTGTGCGGGTGCCGGCTGAAGAGAGGGATTGGTCTTCATGTATATGATCATAGTGCACGTTTGCGACCGTCTTGGCGAATGGCCAGTGTGTACGCTCACCGTCATGACGGCTGACGTGGACACGAACGAGGCGATCTGGAAGTCCGAAGAGCACGTTCGCCACTGGGTAACGCACGGCGGTGGCGCCCAGGAGCAGAGGCGACTCGCGCAGTGGCGCCTCATGGGCGAGCTGCTGCCAGTCGGAAACGACGAGGGGTTCACTTTCGCCGACCTCGGTGCGGGCACGGGCGGTGCAGCGCGGGCGATCCTCGACCTCTATCCGAGCAGCAAAGCCCTGCTCGGCGAGTACTCCGAGCAGATGATGGCAGCGGGTGAAAAGGCCATGGAGGGCTACGCCGGCCGCTTCCGCTACGTCGAGCTCGACCTCATGTCGGCCTCCTGGCCCGCCGCCGTTCCGGCCGACCTCACCGCCGTCGTGACATCACAGTGCGTGCACCATCTCCCCGACGAGCGCAAGGCGGCGCTCTTCGGCGAGATTCACGAGCATCTTGCGCCCGGCGGGTGGTACCTCAATTTCGACCCGGTCCAGAGCGAGGACGAGACCGTCACCGCCGCCTGGAAGCGTGCCAACGACCGCGAGGATCCAGAGTCAACGGCGAAGGCGGAGCACCGCGGGCCCGAGGAGCTGAAGCGCCATGCGAACCACGTCCGCCACATCTCGCCGCTGAAGCGTCAGCTTGGCTTCCTGCGCGATGCGGGCTTCGCAGCGATCGACGTCTACTGGAAGCGGTGCGACATGGTGATCTTCGGGGGACAGCGCCCGCCCGTCTGAGGGATGGCGCCAACGCTGTGCGACGGCACGTGCCACGCACCACCCCTGGGTGATGCCACGACGGCCCCGTCTCCAGGTAGCGTCCGAGTCGGCCACGGCCTGCCGGAACGCCCCGGTCCGGCTCGGCGGCGTCCAGCACGTGGAGGCCGACGTGCCACCGAGGCGCTGCGGACGCGCCGACGGTGACCACCCGAGGACCGAGATTGCCGAGCACTTCCTGCGACGGAGGCGATACAGACGAAGCGGCGGTGCCGGCGCGGTCGCTGCTCCGCGCGATGCGACCAGTCGGGGCGCGACGGCGCGCGCGTGCCGTGGAGATCTGCTCGGCTGCACTCGTCGCCCTCCTTGCCCTCCCCCTGGCGGGCGGGCACGGATCGGCGACTTCCGGGCACGCGGGAGCCAGGTCCGCTCTTGCTGCGCAGGTCGACGGGCGCCCGCCACGCTCGAGCCTCCCCTCCGCGGGCCAGGGCGGCGGAGTGTCCCCGACCAGCCGGACCAAGACCGTCGAGAGCCCGGCGGGTGCGGCGATCGACCCGGCGATCTTCACCCCGGGCTCGTGCGTCGCGTTCTCCCCGACGAAGGGCCGGCCGCGGGCGAC
>JAKAOD010000069.1 GCA_021823365.1 Actinomycetes bacterium
TTGCAGCGTGCCCGGCGGCCGACCGCCTCGGCGGCCGGTGAGGCCCGGCTGGTCGCGATCATCATCGATATCGATCGCTTCAAGGAGATCAACGACGCGATGGGCCGTTCGGTCGGGGACCGAGTCCTGCAGACGGTCGCGGCCAAGCTCCGCGAGACCGCCCTGCCCGGGGACACGATCGCCCGCCTCGGCGGCGACAGGTTCGCGCTCGTCTGCTCGGGGGTATTCGACCAAGCCTCGGCTCTCGAGATCGGCAACCGCGTCGTCGCTGCGCTCACCGGGGTGATCGAGATGCAGGGCGTCAGCCTGCGCGTCGAGGTGAGCGCGGGCGTGGCGCTCAGCCCGCTCCACGCCCGAGAAGCCGACGCGTTGCTGCAGCGTGCCGAGACCGCGCTCTACCGCGCCAAGGGGTCGAGGCGCGGCAGCGTGCTCCTCTACGACGAGCGCTTCGACGAGTCCTCGGTGGAGCGGCTGACCCTCATGGGGCAGCTGTCCAAGGGCATCGACGACGAGCTCGTCGTGCACTACCAGCCGAAGTGCCGCCTCTCCGACGGCGCCGTCGTCGGGGCCGAGGCCCTCGTCAGGTGGCAGCACCCGACGCTCGGGCTGCTGTCCCCCGCCAGCTTCCTCGACTCCGCCGAGCGGACCGGGCTCATCCTTCCCCTCACCGAGCAGGTGTTCCGCCAGGTCGTCGAGCAGTGGCGACGCTGGCAGGAATCAGGCCTGGACCTGCCGATCTCGGTCAACGTCTCGGCTGCGAACATCTGCGACCCCATGCTGCCCGCCGCGCTCGGCCGCGTCCTGCAGGAGCACTCGGCACCGAGACGGCGCTTCTTGGTCGAAGTCACCGAGACCTCCGCCGTGACCGACCTCGCGTCGGCGATCCAGGTGCTGGAGCAGCTGCGGGAGCTCGGGCTCGGCATCTCCATCGACGACTTCGGCACCGGCCACGCGTCGCTCGCCCACATCAGGGACCTCGGACCGGTCGAAGTGAAGATCGACCGCTCGTTCGTGGCGTCGGCGACGTCGAACGAGCGAGACCTCGCGCTCATCCGTGCCGCGACCGAGCTGGGCCACGGTCTCGGCCTGGCGGTCGTCGCCGAGGGCGTCGAGACGGCCGAGCAGCTCGAGCTCGTCACCGAGGTGGGCTGCGACCTCGCGCAGGGCTTCTTCATCCTGCCTCCCGTCACGGCGGAGGAGCTCGTATGCTGGGTCAGCCGACCGCACGTCTCGCCCCGGCACGTGCACCCCCCGTCGCAGCCGGCCGCGACCCAGCTGGTCGAGACCTGACCCAGGCCGACCGGACCTCCGGTGCGCTCGTTGACGCCGGCCGGCGGGCGCGCTAGAACGCATCCCCGACGCGAGCGCGGGCCCCGAACGGCCCGCTTGGGGGACCACCGTGAGCGACCACGCAGACCAGCACGAGACGCTCCGCCGGATCGCCACCGAGGAAGCCTTCGTGATCCCCGAGGTGGCCGCCGCGCACAAGGTGATCGCCGAGGCGCCCGGTACCAGCCTGGACATCCCCCTCCTCAGAGCCATCTACGCCAGCCCGCCGGAGAGGTCGGTCTTCCTCGACCGCCTCTTGGACCTCGACGAGCTGCGGATCGCCGACATGGACGCCAACGGCGTCGACGTCGAGCTCCTCTCGCTCACGGCGCCCGGGGTCCAGATGTTCGACGCCGACACCGCGACCGGGCTCGCCACGCTCGCCAACGACCGTCTCGCCGAGGCGATCGCGCGGCACCCCGGGCGCTACGCAGGGCTCGCGAGCTTCGCGCCCCAGTCGCCCAGGCGTGCGGCCGAGGAGATGCGAAGGGCGATCGAGGACCTCGGGCTGCACGGCTTCGTCGTGAACTCGCACACGAACGACGAGTACCTCGACCATCCGAAGTACTGGCCGGTGCTCGAAGCCGCCGAGGCGCTCGGCGCCTGCATCTACATCCATCCCCGCGGCGCCTCCGCCGGGCTCGCCGACCCCCTGCGCGACTACGGGCTGTGGGCGGCGATGTGGGGCTACGGCATCGAGACGTCGACCCACGCGGTCCGCCTCATCGCGAGCGGCGTGCTCGACCGCTTTCCCCGCCTGCAGCTCTGCCTCGGGCACATGGGTGAGGCGGTCCACTTCTGGGCCTGGCGCCTCGACTTCATGCAGCGCCGCAACGCAGACCTCGGTTGGGGCCCGCGCCTCGAGCTGCGGCCCAGCGAGTACCTGCAGCGCAACTTCGTGATCACGACGAGCGGGCTCGAGTCCCACCTGGCGCTCGACTTCTCGATCAAGGCCCTCGGCGCCGAGCGCGTGCTGTGGGCGATCGACTACCCGTACCAGCCGACCGCGCCTGCGGTCGCCTTCTTGGACTCCGCCCCCATCAGCGACGAGGAGCGAGCTCTCGTCTCTCACCGTAACGCGGAGCGGGTCTTCCACATCGCGTGACCCACCCTCCAGCGCTCGCCGAGCCGGGTCGGCGAGCGCTGGAGGTGGACCGTACGTCGATCAGGAGTTGTTGTTGTAGGCGTACTGCCACAGGATCGCGGGCACGACGTCCACCGCGTCGAGCGGGGTCGAGAGTCCAGGCGCGCCAGCGCCGTGGATCACGGTGTCGTAGCCGTTGATCGGGAAGAGGAACGGTCCCCACGCCTCCTTGGCGATGAGCGCCGCCGCCTTCTTGTAATACCCGTCCCGAGCCGCTGTTGTGGTCGTCCCCGACGCCTTCAACAGCAGTGTGTCGAGCTGCGCGGAGTGGACGCCCGAGAACGGAGAGTGCGATGTGAAGCGGAAGGCCACCCCGACACCGGTCGCCGGTGTGTAGGCGCCCGCCGTCTGCAGCGCGATCTGCCACTTCCCTCCCAGGAACTCCGCGACGAGGGCGGACAGTGTGTACTCCTTCAGCGTCACCGTCATCCCCGCGTCCTGGTACATCGTCTGCAGGGCTTCGTCCATGTTCTGGGCTTGGACGTTCTGGATCGTGAAAAGTGTGAAGGACAGGCCGCCCAGCTTCTTCACGATCGCCCTCGCCTTGCTCAGTGTGTAGCCGATGTAGCCCGGCACCTTCTGCTCGTAGAACTTGCCGGCCGGCGCCTCGAAGGACTGGCCCACCGGGGTCTTCCCGCCGAACAGCTTGTCGTCGAGGACCTTGGCTGTGGTGGCGTAGTAGATGGCCCTGCGCGCTGTGATGTTGTTGAAGGGCGGGATCGACGTGTTGAGCTGGATATCGTAGGGCGAGGTCGACGGCTCGCTCGTGAGCGTGAAGTGCGATCCGAACGCCTTCGCCAGCGTGGGCGAGGAGACGTCCTCGAACGCCTGCCCGGTCCCTGCGAGCATCGCCTCGTAGGCCGCCTCTGTGTTGGCCACCGACTTGAAGGTGAGCCTGTTCAGGTAGGGAAGCCCCTTCTGCCAGTAGAGGGGGTTCTTCTTCAGCTCGAGGACCGAGCTCGGGGTGTCGCTCACGACCTTGAACGGGCCCGCACCGACGGGGTCGATGGCGTACTTCGCAGCTCCCTCCTTGGCGAGGGCCCCGGGCGCCACGATCCAGTTGAAGATGCTCCCCTGCATCGCGGCGATGAACGAGGCGTCCACGTAGTCGAGCGTGATCGAGACGCCGCCCGGGATCACCTTGATGACCGGCGGTGTCTTCTGGGCGAAGACCGGCTTGCACGAGCAGTTGGTCGTGACGTCGACCTTCCAGTCGGCAGCCACCGCCTGGGGCGTGAACGGCTCGCCGTCGGAGAACTTCACGCCCTTGCGGATGAAGACCTCGATCGTCTTTGTGTGGTTCGTGTACTTGTAGCCGGTGGCGAGGTCGCCGATGGTCTTGCCCTTCGGGCCGAGCGCGAAGAGCTCGCCGAAGATGGCGTCGAGGTAGCTGATGTCCGCGCCGCCGTTCGTGTCGGTCTCGGGGTCGAGGCCGGGCCAGCTCCCCTCGTAGCCGGTCCACTCGAGCACCGTCAGCGAGCCGCCCTCCTTCGGCTTCACGCCGCCGCAGTACGGGCACGGCGGCGCAGCGACGTGCGCGGCTCCACGGTGCACGGCCGCATGGTGCGCGGCAGCGTGCGAACGTGTCGCGGCCGAGGCGAGCGTGCCTGCGCTGATCAGCGCGACCATCGCCACCACGACCGACGCCGTGCCGGCTCCGAGCAGTGCCCGCCTGCGACGCCGAGCCGGCGGCCCTTCGCGCTCCGTCATCGAGTGCTCTCTCACTCCACTACCCCTCCCTGTTCGCTGGCCTTGCAGATGTTCGTGCACCTGATGCTCCCCCGGTGACCCGTCAGGAAGCTGGTGCCCGTGCGGGCGCGCCCGCATGCCCCGTTGCTTCGGCGTACGCCGCGTCCTCAGTCGTCGTAGACGATGACCCCCCGGACGTTCTTCCCGTCCAGCATGTCCTGGTATCCCTCGTTCACCTCCTCGAGCTTGTAGCGCCTCGTGATCAGCTCGTTCAGCATCAAGTCGCCGCTCTCCCATAAGGAGAGCAGGCGCGGGATGTCGTAGAGCGGGTTCGACGAGCCGAAGATGGTGCCCTGGATCCGCTTCTGCCAGCCGGTGATGGCGGCGCTGTTCTGCACGATGGTCATCTCGCCCTGCTTCGGGATGCCCGTGATGGTGATCGTGCCGCCTTTCCCGACGATCTTGATGCCCCGGTCGACCACGTCGGCCGTCATCACGCCGACGGTCAAGATCGCGTGGTCCGCACCTTGGCCCCAGGTGACCTCGGTGATGTAGTCCTGCGCCTCGTCGGGGTCCGTGAACGTCCGGGTCGCGCCGACCTTCTCGGCCATCTCCAGCTTGAACGGGACCGGGTCGACGGCGACGAGGTGCTTCGCTCCGGCGAAGCGGGCGCCCTGCACCGCGTTGATGCCCACCCCGCCGATGCCGAAGACGACGACGGTGTCGCCCGCCCGCACCTGCGAGGCGTAGACGGCCGAGCCCCACCCGGTGGTGACCCCGCAGCCGACCAGCGCCGCAATGTCGAAGGGGAGCCAGTCGTGGATCTTCGTGACCGACCACTCCGAGACCACCGCGTACTCCGAGAAGGTGCCCAGCACGCACAGCCCGCCGACGTCCTCGCCGTTCTCGTGGAAGCGGAAGGTCTGGTCCGGCAGGCACCCGACGCCGGCGAACAGGCCGCGATCGCACAGGCTGGAGCGCCCGGTCTGGCAGTAGCGGCAGGTGCCGCAGACCGGGATGAACGAGCAGACGATGTGGTCGCCCACCGCGACCCGGGTGACCTTGGCGCCCGTGGCCACGACCACGCCGGACCCCTCGTGCCCGCCGACCATGGGGAGCCGGGCGCGGCTGTCGCCGGCCCGCACGTGCTCGTCGGAGTGGCACAGGCCGGCAGCCTTGAGCTCGACGAGGACCTCGGTCTCCTTCGGGGGGTCGAGGTCGAGCTCGACGATGTCCCAGGGCTTTCCGGCCTCGTGCAGCACCGCGGCGCGGGTCCTGCTCACCGTCTCGCCAGCCGGCGCCTCCCGTCTCGAAGCCGAGGCGCCCTCGGTGCTGGTGCCCGCTCCTGCGAACGACCGCTCCAACATGCGCTTCCCCCTCGCGTTCTGCGCCGGGGGACCCGTGCCGCGGTCCCCCCCAGCCGGCACGCTGCATGGCTCTGCACCGCCGTCACCCGATCGTAGCGAAGCCGGTGGGCCGTCACAATGCGTTCGTTGCGCGCTCGTCCGAGCAGCGCCCCCTTCACGCGCCGAGGGCGGTCCTGAGCGCCGTGCAGCACTCGTCCATCAGCGCCTGGGCGGCCGGGACGACGGCACCCATGCCGAGCACCCCGTGGACCAGCCCGGGGTAGGAGCGGTGGGTGACGGGCACGCCCGCGGCGGAAAGGCGCTGCGCGTACTCGTCGCCCTCGGCGCGCAGCGGGTCGTACTCGCAGGTGAGCACGACCGCAGGCGCCACCCCGGCGAGGTCCTCGGCGAGCAGCGGCGAGGCCCTCCAGTCTCCGCGATCGGCCCGGTAGTGGCCCTCGAACCAGTCCATCGCCGCGGTGGTCAAGAAGACGCCCGCGTCGCCGCCCGCTCGAACGGCGCGGCGCTCCTCGGTCTCGTCGGTGACGGGGTACACGAGGAGCTGGAGCCGGAGAGGAACGCCTGCGTCGCGGGCCATGAAGGAGACGACCGCCGCGAAGTTGCCGCCCGCGCTGTCCCCGCCGACGGCGAGGTTCCCCGGTTCGGCACCGAGCGCGCCGGCCTGCTCGTGCGCCCAGGCGAGCGCCGCCCACGCGTCCTCGACACCCGCGGGGAAGGGGTGCTCGGGCGCGAGGCGGTAGTCGACGGCGAGCACCGCCACGTCCGAGCCGGCCGCGAGGTCGCGGCAGATCCCGTCGTGGCTGTCGAGGTCCCCGAGGACGAACCCGCCGCCGTGGTAGTAGACGAGCAATCCACGGCCACGGTTTCCGGCGGAAGGGACGTAGTGGCGGGCCCGGATCACTCCCGCGGGGCCCGGGATGGTGAGGTCGGCCGCCTGCACGTGCGGGTCGCCTGACCGAAGCGCCTGGCGCGCCCGGCCGGCGACCCGAGCCGCTTCGGCGGACTGGCTCGTGTCGAACGGCGGGAGCTGCTCCAACATGGTGGCGACGTCGGGATCGAGCGGCACCGGTCCCCCCTTCTGCTCGGCTCTCTCGGTGGGCAGCGTAACGGGGCGCGTCAGGCGCGCTCGAAGTCGCGGCGTGCCGTGTCGTAGGCGGACTGGATCGCCCGACGCAGCTCCTCGGTCGTCGCGTGCAGCTGGCGGCGGGGCACCCGGCCACTCTCGCCGCTCTCCGGCGGCGTGACGGGTTCGCCCACCACCACCCGGATGCGCAACCGCTTCGGGATCCGCCGGCCCTTCGGCATCGAGACCTCCGACCCGCCGATGCCGACGGGAACGATCCGGGCGCCGGTGCGAGCCGCGAGGAAGGCGGCGCCCTCGTGGAGGGGGCCGATCGTCGCGCCCTGCCCACGCGTCCCCTCCGGGAACATCACGAGGAGCTGGCCGCGCTCCAGCACCTCTTGCGCACGCCGCAGCGCTTCGCGGTCCGCGCCCTCTCGATGCACGGGGAACGCGCCGAGCCCGGTCAGCACCCTCCCGAGCGCGCGGCTCTTCCAGAGGTCGTCCTTGGCCATGAAGAAGAGCTTTCGGCGAGTGAGGAACGCCGAGAAGGCGAAGTCGGCGAACGACCGGTGGACCGGCGCGAGGATCGCCGGTCCCTCGGTCGGGACGCGGTCGCGGCCGGTCACCACGGGACGGAGCCACGCACCCACCACACTGGTGAAGACGAGACGCGCCAGTCGGTACCAGGCGGTGCGCCGCGTGTCGAGACGGAACGGCCCGGTGGGCCCGGCCTTCGGGCCAGCGGCGCCCGCGGCGTGGCCGGCCGCGACCTCTGCCGGGTCTGCGCCGCCGCTCAGCGCAGCCACGAGAGGACCTCTTCGATCACGTCTTCGACGCTGCGCCCGGTCGTGTCGACGAGCTTCGCGTCGTCCGCCCGTGCGAGCGGCGACGCGGCGCGGGTGGTGTCGAGCTCGTCGCGCCGTGCGATCCCGTCGGCCGCCTCGTCTTGCCGGCGCCGGACGCGCTCTTCGGGCGTCGCGGTGAGGAACACCTTCACGTCCGCATTCGGGAAGACCACCGTCCCGATGTCCCGGCCCTCCACGACGCCGCCTCCGTGCGCGGCCGCCCACGCCCGCTGGCGCTCCACGAGCGTCGCACGCACCGCGGGGTTGGCGGCGACCGTCGAGACCGCGGCGTTGACCGGCGCGTCGCGGATCGCGCCCGTCACGACCACGCCGTCGATCGAGACATCGGGGGGGCCCGGGTCGATGACCGCGTCGCGCGCGAGCTCGGCCACCGCCGGCGCGTCCGACGGGTCGACCCCGCGCTCGAGCGCAGCCCATGCGACGGCGCGGTACATGGCGCCGGTGTCCAGCCGGGCCACGCCGAGACGCGCGGCGATCTCCGTCGACACGGTCGACTTCCCCGAGCCGGCGGGCCCGTCGATCGCCACCAGCTGCACGCGCGCCCCGCCGCCGAGGTGGCGCAGGTGCTGGAGGAACGCGGGATAGCTGGTGGCGACGCCGGAGAACCCGTCGATCCGGCTCTCCCCCGGACCGGCGGCCAGCGCGGCGACCGCGGCCGCCATCGCCATCCGATGGTCTCCCCCGCTGTCGAAGCGGAAGTGCCGGAGCCCGCCGGGGCGCACGCCTTCGATCACGAGGTCGTCACCCTCGACCCGGGCCGCGGCGCCCATCGCTTCGACGAGCCGCGCGGTGCCCTCGAGCCGGTTGCTCTCCTTCACCCGCAGCTCACCCATGCCGACGAAGCGCGTCGTCCCCTCGGCGGACGCCGCGGCGAGGGCGAGGGCTGGCACCTCGTCCAGCGACGGGATCTCCGACGCGTGGACGACCGTGCCGCTGAGGGGCGCCGAACGCGAGGTCACGTCCGCGCACGAGCCGCCGTCTCGAAGCCTGGTGGCGACGTCCACGGACGCGCCCATGCGCACGAGCACGCCGAGGAAGCCCGTCCGGGTCGCCCCCGCGTAGATCGCGCGCACCCGGATCGCGCTCTCCGACACGATGCAGCCCGCCACGACCCAGAACGCGGCCTGCGACGGGTCGCCCGGCACGATCAGGTCGAGCGGCTCGAGCGGCGACGCGCGCACGCGCACGGTGCGGCCCACCCCGTCGTCGACCACCTCGATGTCTGCGCCCGCGGATTCGAGGAGCTCCTCGGTGTGCGTGCGCGTGCGCACCGGCTCGTGGACGACGGTCACCCCGCTGGCGCTGAGCCCTGCCAGGAGGACCGCCGACTTCACCTGCGCGCTCGCCACCTCGGGGGTCCACTCGACCCCTTGGAGCCCGCCCCCCTTCACCGTGAGGGGCGGGAAGCAGCGCGGCCCGCGACCGGTCACCGTGGCGCCCATGGCGGAGAGCGGCGCGGCGACGCGGTCCATCGGGCGCGACGACAGCGACGCGTCGCCCACGAGCACGGTCTCACCGTCCAGCCCGGCCACGAGGCCCGCGAGGAGGCGCATGCCGGTCCCCGAGTTCCCGCAGTCGAGCGGTGCGCCGGGGGCGTGCAGCACGCCGCGGCCACCACTGACCGTCACGACGTCGCCGTCGTCGTGCACCTCTGCTCCGAGCGCGGCGAGCGCGTCCCGGGTCCGCCGCACGTCGTCGCCGTCGGAGAGGCCGCGCACGACCGACGTGCCCTCCCCGAGGGCACCGATGCACAGCGCGCGGTGCGAGATCGACTTGTCTCCGGGCACCCGCAGCTCGCCCCCGAGCGGCGCGCCGCCGGCGACCATCACGGTGACCGGCATCGCCGGCGGTTCCTCCGGCCCGCTCACGAGATCGCCTGCGCCGTCGCGTGGTAGCCGCGGGCGGCCACCGCGTCCTGGAGCTTCACGGCGTCGCCCGCGTCGACCACGAGCAGCAGCACGCCACGCGGGCCCTCCGGTGAGTGGGCGATCTCGATGTCGTAGATGTTCACTCCGAGATCCCCCGCCACGCTCGTGAGCTCTGCGAGCACGCCCTCCTTGTCGGGCACCGGCACCCGGACCTCCGTCAGCTGGTCGGGCCTCGCCCCGCGGGCCGGGAGGTGCCGGCGCGCCCGGCTGGCGCGCTCGAGCAGCTCCAGGACGCCCTGGCGGTCTGCCTCCCGCACGCGGTCGCGGATCTCCGCCAGGTCCTCGATCACCCGGTCGAGCGACGCCGTGATCGCCTCGGCGTTGGCCGCGCACACGTCGGGCCAGATCCCCGGGTGCCCGGCGGCGACGCGCGTCATGTCCCGGAACCCTCCCGCGGCGAGCCGCAGCAGGACCGCGTCGTGCGCGGCACCGTCCGCCGCCGCGTTCATCAGGGTCGCCGCGACGAGGTGCGGGACGTGGGAGACCACCGCGACCAGGCGGTCGTGGTCGGAGGGGCTCAGCGCGACCACGTCGGCGCCGAGCGACGAGACGACGCCGCGCACCTGGGAGAACGCGGCGAGGTCCGTCCCCGGCGTCGGGGTGAGGACCCACAACGCACCGGTGAAGAGCCCCGGATCGGCGCCGGCCAGGCCCACCTGCTCGGAGCCTGCCATCGGGTGGCCGCCCACGAAGCGGGGATGCGACACCGCAGCGACCACCGCCGCCTTCACCCCGCTCACGTCGGTCACCACCAGGTCGGGACGCCGCGACGGGTCGTTCAGGAGCGCACGGGCCACGCCCGCGACCGCAGAGGAGGGCGTCGCCACGAACGCGATCTCCGCGTCCGGGTC
>JAKAOD010000070.1 GCA_021823365.1 Actinomycetes bacterium
ACTCTGCCATCTCGTCATCGACCGCCACGTCCATCCCTCGACCATCACCGCCGTCGCCTACAACAAGGAGGCGGCCGACGAGATGAAGCAGCGCTGCAGCTCTTTCGTCTCCCGGGACGGCCCGAACATCCGGACTCTCAACTCGTTGGGCCTGTGGGTGTGCAACGAGCTGGGCGGCGAAGGTCGCTGTGACACCCTCGACGAGTCCGGCGTTCGTGACCTCGTCGAAGAGGTCTTCCCAGTGCGCCACCAGGCGAATGCCGACACCGTGGCCCCGTTCATCGACGCGCTGTCTGCCGTCCGCCTTGGGCTCGCCTCGCCGCACGAAGTGGAAGCGCTGATCCCCGACGCCTCGGGGCTCGCCGAGGGCTTCGAGACCTATCGGATCGAGTTGCGGCGCCGGCGGGCGCTCGACTTCGACGAGCAGATCTACAGAGCCATCGAGATCCTGGCCTCCGACCCGGCCGCCAGGTCCGAAGCGCAGCGCTCATGCCGGCGGATGCTCGTCGACGAGTTCCAGGACCTGAAGCCCGCCCACCTGCTCCTCATCCGGCTGTTGTGCGCCCCGGGCTACGACTGCTTCGGGGTCGGCGACGACGACCAAGTGATCTACGGCTACTCGGGGGCCACCCCGGCCTTCCTCATGGGCTTCGAACGCTACTTTCCCGGTGCGGGTTCCCATGCCTTGGAGGTGAACTACCGCTGCCCGCCTGCGGTAGTGGAGGCGGCCCGTCACCTTCTCTCGTACAACAAGGAGCGGCTGCAGAAAAGGATCGTCAGCCCGGAGGAGCGCTCAGAACCCAGGCCCGCCGGATCTGGACCGCTCGCCGCAATGGGTCCGGTGGCCGTTGTCGGTGCACGAGGAGAGAAGCTCGCACACGTAGCGCTCGATGTCGTCAAGGACTGGCTCGCCAGCGGGACGGCGCCCGACGGCATGGCTGTCCTCGCCCGGGTGAACTCGGCCTTGTTGCCAGTCCAGGTGGCGTGCCTGGAGGGCGGCGTGGCCGTCACCTCCACGCTCGGGTCGGCGATCCTGAAGCGCACCGGGATGCGCACCGCGCTCGCGTACTTACGCATCGCCCAGCATCCCGACCGCATAGCCCGTGCGGACATCGTGGAGACCGTCCACCGGCCCTCCCGCAAGATCTCCCGCAACGTGGCCGAGATGCTGACGAAGCGACCTCACACCTCGGTGTCTGACATCCGGCGGCTGGCCGGCCGCTTGAGCGGTGGGGACGTCGGCAGGCTCCTGTCCTATGCCAAGGACCTCGAACACGTGGCTGGCGCACGAAGCACCGCGGAAGCACTGCGGAGGGTGCGCGTTTGGGTCGGGCTCGGGGCTTCGATGGACGAGCTCGATAGCTCTCGAGGGGAGGTGGACCGTTCCACTCACGCCGACGACCTCCTGGCATTGGAGACGGTGGCACCCCTACATCCCGACATCGCCACCTTCGAGTCCTGGCTCACCGGGATGCTGACCCAACGAAGACTCCCTGGGCCGGCGGTGCTGCTGTCGACGGTCCACAAGATCAAGGGCAAGGAGTGGCCACGGGTGGTCGTCTTCGGCGCGACCGAGGGACTCTTCCCGCACCGGCGGGCGGAGGACGAAGAGGAAGAGCGACGGGTCTTCCACGTCGCCCTCACCCGAGCCAGCCTGCAAGTAGCCGTCATCTACGACGAAGAGGCGCCGTCGCCATTCCTGGCCGAACTTGACGGCTCCCGTCCCCGAGCGCAGACGTTCGCAGATGTCCGCAAAGCCGACCGGGAGGCCACCGACAAGGCGCACCATGGATCGGTCGCGACGGCACAACGACGGGAGAGGCGGCGCAGTGACACGCCATCGGTCGTCGGACCTCGAGCCGGACCCCAAGCCGGGCGACCTCCGCGATCTCCGATCCGGGTCGAGGCCGCTATCGGTCTCGAACTTGAAGTCGGCGGCCAGCACGCGCGTGTCGTCGAGCTCCGTCAAGGCGGTGCACTCGTGCGCATGGGCGCCATGCGGACCGAGATCAGCTACGGATCCGACGTACGGGTCGCGGGAAGCCTCGTGACTCTTGTGTCCCCAGCTGCCGGCGGCGAGCTGTCGCCTGAAGGTGAGCGGTTGGAGCAGGCGCTGCGTGAGTGGCGGAGCGAGACCGCCAAAGCAGACAAGGTGCCAGCCTACGTAGTAATGAACGATGCCGAACTGAAAGGCGTGGCCATGGCGGCACCGACGTCATTGAGCCAACTCGGTCGGTGTCGCGGGATAGGGCCGATCCGCCTCGAGCGTTACGGGGACGAGATTCTCGCTGTCATCGACCGGGCCTTGGCGTAGCGGCCACTATCCCGCGTCGACGTGCCCAGCCGCGCTGCCGTTCGACGACCGCCACGACGATGAAGGCGTGCCATCACCGGCGGTCGGGGCGGGGTTCTGCCCCTGCAAGGCACTGGTAGGAGCCGCCCTCCGGAAGGTGCGACTTGAACGGTCGCTGGGTGCGCAACTCGTGGCCTGATGGCTCTCCACACAGGACGCGCTTCATGTCGATGCCTACGATAGACCCGCATGAACGTTGCGGTGATCTGGTCAGCGGTGATCGGCGTCGGTGCGACCCTAGTGGGGTCGCTCGGCACGTTGGCCCTCTCTAGCCATCACAATTCGAGTGAACGCAAGCGTGATCGGGATCAAGACTACAAGGAGCCGCTGCAAGACGAGCGGATAGCCGTCTATCGCAGGTACAACTTGTCGGCCGATGAGTGCCACAGTTCGAGGACGGAGATGGTGGGCGACTTGTCATCGCGCGTCGAGTCGGCACAATCCCGGAGCGGATAGCTTGTCGTACGCTACGAGATACTGGTAGGCACCGAGCTGCCGCCGCGAGATGTCAACGAAGACTTCGCAGGCTCCCGCGACTGTGAACCTGCGGCCACAAGACGACCGAGGTGCTCGACCTGGCGCTCCGTGGTCTCACGCCATGGAAAGCCCGTGTTCAGGCGGATGAAGTTGCGGTAGCCCCCGTGTGCCGAGAACATCGGTCCCGGCGCGACCCGGATCCCTGCGGCGGCGGCTGCCTCGTAGAGGGCCAACGAATCGACACCGTCGGGAAGCTGGACCCATAGCACGTGACCGCCTCCCGGGCGCGTGCAGCGCGTCTCTGGAGGGAAGTGCTGTGCGACCGCGTCGATCATGTGCAACATCTGCTCGCGGTACATGCGCCGTACGCGTCGCAGGTGCCGGTCGAAGCCCCCGCTCTCCACGAACGCCGCGACCGCCAGCTGTGGGGCGGGCGCGGTCGCCTGGTTCACCACGAGCTTCATGAGCTCGAGCTCCTCGGTGTAGCGGCCGGGGATCGCCCAACCGACGCGAAGGCCCGGAGACAGCGTCGCCGAGTAGGAGCCGCAGTAGAGCACGAGGCCCCTGCGGTCGAATGCCTTGATGGCGCGTGGGCGCGGGCCGTCGAACGCCAAGTCGCCGTAGACGTCGTCTTCGACGAGTGGGACGTCGTGCGACTCGAGGAGCGCCACGAGCCGGCGCTTGGCGTCGTCGGACATGCACGAGCCGGTCGGGTTCGAGAAGTTGGCGACCGTCGCGACCGCAGTGACGCGCTCAGCCGCGAGCGCGGTGTCGAGCTGGTCGAGGTCGATGCCCTCGCGCGGGTGAGTCGCGATCTCGAGCGCTCGAAGGCCCAGAGAGGCGAGCACTTCGAAGAGGGCGTAATACCCGGGCGACTCGATGGCCACCGTGTCGCCTGGCCTGGTCACCGTCCGGATCGACAGGTACACGGCTTCTTTCGCGCCACTCGTGATGACGATGTCGTCGGGAGTGGCGGCGTAGCCCGCGTCCACGCCGCGTCGGGCGACAGCACGTCGCAGTGCCAAGGTGCCCGGCGGCGCGTCGTAGGAGTGGCACGCGGACGGCTGGTAACGCAGGACCTGGCTCATGAGCCGGTTCAGCGCGGCGATCGGCATGAGCTCGGGTCCCTGCACCGCCGCACCGAGCGTCGGCTCTTGGGGATTGCCGATGCCCAGGTTCAGTCGCAGCGCGAGTGATGCGTCGACGTGGTGGGGTGTGGTGGGGGGCGTGGAGGCACCCGGCTCGGCGAGCGCCTCTGTGCGACGTGCGGCAGATCCCAAGACGTAGTGGCCGGAGCGCGACCGCGCGCGGACGACCCCCCGGGCCTCGAGAACCCGGAGTGCTTCGAGGACGGTGCTCGTGCTCACGCGTTGCTGCTCGCGGAGGCGGCGGACCGAGGGTATGCGCGCACCTGGGGGGTACACCCCCTCTTGGACCTGTCTTTCGAGCGCGTCGGCGAGCTGCTGGTAGAGGGGACCTGCAAACGGACGGGTCTTCGGCGCCTCGTGGAGCACCCCGTGGCGTGCATCGTCCTTGACCGGCCCGCTGTCGACCTGCGTCGCTTCGTGTCCGTCCTCGTCCATCCGCTGACTGTAGCGGGTACAGATTTCCCTACGACGTCGTCTGAGACCGATCTGTACCGGTACCAAAATGCCAGAGCTGTACCTTCAGCTGAGTCCTGAAGGTCTGCAGAGTTCAGGACATGGAACCGATGAAGACCAGCACCGAGCGCATCCTCACCACCCACACCGGCAGCCTGCCGCGGCCGACCTGGCTCGATCGTGGCGATCCCGCAAGCGTGCGCGCCGCGGTCGCCGACACCGTCGAGCACCAGCTCGCTTCGGGCGTCGACATCGTGAACGACGGGGAGGTGTCCAAGCCGAGCTACGCGACGTACGTGACCGAGCGCCTGTCGGGGTTCGGCGGCGAGCGATCGCCGCTCCAGTTGCGAGACGTGGCGACATTTCCCGAGTTCGCCCAGCGCATGGTGTCGGACGCCTCCATGGCGGCGGTGTTCTCGAACCCGACGTGCGACGGCCCGGTGTCATACGTCGCCCAAGGGCCCCTCAACGCCGACATTGCGAACTTGCAGGCTGCCGTCGGCGCTCATACCGACGAACCTGCGCTCGACGGGGGTCCCGCCGACGTCTTCTTGACGGCGGCGTCGCCCGGGGTGATCGAGATGTTCATGGCAAACCGCTACTACCCGAGCACCGAGGCCTACCTCGGGGCGCTCGCCGACGCAATGAAACAGGAGTACGACGCGATCGTCGCAGCCGGGTTCGTCTTGCAGCTCGACTGTCCTGATCTTGCGTGTTCGTGGGCAATCGGCCCCGAGCGGAGCAAAGAGGAATTCCGCAAGACGGTTTCAATGCGGCTCGAAGCTCTGGACCATGCCACCCGTGACATCCCGCCCGAGCGCATGCGGCTCCATCTGTGCTGGGGGAACTACGAGGGACCACACGTCCTCGACGTGCCGTTCGCAGACATCGCGGACCTGGTGCTCGGGTCCCGCCCTGCAGCGGTCTCCTTCGAAGCTGCGAATCCAAGACACGAGCACGAGTGGCGGTTGTTCGAAGATGTTGCGCTTCCTGACGACAAGATCCTTGTTCCTGGAGTGCTCGATTCGACCACGAATTATGTGGAGCACCCCGACTTGGTCGCACAGCGCATCCTGAGATACGCAGGCCTCGTCGGCCGGGAGCGGGTCATTGCCGGAAGCGACTGTGGGTTCGCTACCTTCGCTGGGCTGCTGACCGTCGACCCGCGGATCACCTGGGCGAAGCTCAGTGCGATGGGAGCGGGAGCACAGATTGCAAGCCAGCAACTCTGGAAGTCGTAACCGTGTGCCGGGCGATGAGCTGGTACGCGATCCGCTGCTGGGTCGCGAGCCTGCGCACGAAACGCGGCGACCAGCCGAGGAGTCTGGCCAGCTGCTCGTCGCCTGGCACCGCTGGCAGAACCAGTACGGCGGCATGAAGGCGGACGACGCCAAGGAGCTGAAGTAGCTCCGGAACGAGAACACGCACCTCAAGAAGATCGTCGCCGACAACGCTCACCTCAACAGTTACGATTATCGTGACATCGCTCAGCCGCTTGGCCCGCCAGATAGCAACTACCGCGCCACCTCATCGTCTCCGCGGCTCGCGAGCACGGCGACGAAGACGAGGCCGATCCCGACTGGCGCGGCGAGGTCGATGCTCGAAGCCGCCAGCACCACGGCCCCGCACACGAGGACCGGCACGCCGAAGCGCGCACACCAGGCCGCAACGACCGCGGCGCCGAGCGCTCCGAGGCCGAGCTCTGCGTCCGAGAGACGGTGCACGTCGGCAGGGAGCACGTGGACGAGCACGAGGCGGACGACGAGCGCAAGCACCGCACAGGCGAGCCCGACGACGGCCGCCCTGTGCCAGCTCGAGCGCCCGGGGGTGCCGTGGCAGCCTGGGCGCCCGGGGGCGCTGCGCGAAGTCGAACGAGGCCAACCCGGGCGGGCCCCGCCGGCCGGGCGGGTCTCTGGTGTCGCCGTGCTCGCCGGTGGCGCGCCCGACGGCGATGCAGCCTGAATGCGGGTTGGACGCCGGCGTCGCCGGGCGGGCGCGGGATCGAGGGGGAACAGCTCGTCGAACAGTCCGGAGTCGACGCCTGGCCCGCCGTCGCGGCCAGCGGCGCTCACCGCTTGCGCCAGAAGTCGGACCGGCGGGGCTTCGCCACGTTCTCGGACCGCACGTTGAAGACCTCGAGCCCGGTCGCCCGGTGCAAGACGGCGTCGAGCATCGCGCACCACGCCGGGATCTCTGGGGCGTCGGGGTCGCCGGGGATGGATCCCTGCTCGAAGACGCTCACGATCCTCGGGTCCATCCGCACCATGCCGACCCATGCGGCAAGGGGCTCGCAGCGCCGGCGCATGAGCCCCTCGTCGAGGCCGGACACCGGCGAGGCGCGGTTGACCCCGAGCATGAGGTGGTCCCGTGGCACGCCGCTGGCGATGAGCATGTTCACCCGGACCAAGGTGTTCTGCACCCCGGCCATCGAGGTGTCGCTGAGAGCGACGCCGTACGCGCCGTCGCACAGGAGCGGCACCACGAGGCCGTCGACGAGCCCCGAGGTGTCGGCCGCCTCGATGATCTGGGTGTCGAGCACCACGAGGTCGAAGCGCGCCCGGGCGTAGTCGACCACCGCACGGTAGGCGGCGGCCGGCACGGCGGCCGGGTCCGCGTGCTCGTCGTCGGGGGCGAGCACGGCCCCGAAGCCGAGCGCCGCGAGCGTCTCGACCCGGGCGGCGTTCAGCGCGGTGGGCCCGACGATGCCGCGGCGAGGGTCGCCTGCGGCCGCGGCGTCGAAGACGCTCGGAAGCGACCCCGAGCGGAGCCGCAGGTACTTGCGCACGTCGCCCTGGCCGCGGTTGGCGTCGACGAGGAGCACCCGGGCGAGCCCTCCCTTGCGGGCCGCACGCTGGGCGAGCCCGAGCGCGACCGCGGTCTTGCCGACCCCTCCCTTGCCCGAGAAGACGATGACCACCGGGGCGCGTCTCGACTGGGTGCGTCTCGAGGTGGCGGCCGGCGACGACTTCGGGGACCGGAACATGGTCTCTCCGGCGAGGGTCTCGGGGATGACCTCGCTGCGCTGGACGGGGGCGACCCAGCCGCGCTCGGTCGGCACCGGGGGGCGGAGATCCCGGAGCGGAGCTTGCGCGGGCGGCGGCTGGGCCGGCCGGGGTGCGGACGGGATCTTGGGCGCCTCGAACGGGCTGGGCGGCTGGACCAGCGGGGTCGGCTCGGGCGCTGCGCCGTTGGTGTCGGGCACAGAGCCGCGAACGCTCCCGTCGGCCTCGACGACGACCGTGCCGACCGGCGCGCCGCGCGCCGGAGCGCCGAAGCGGCCCATGATCGTGTCCAGGTCCGCCGGGAGCTCGACGGTGCGCGCCCCGGGCGGGACCTCGTCGAGGCCGAGCAGCTCGGAACGGGCGACGAGCACGGCCACGTTGCGCCGCAGCTGGAGCGCGACCCACTGGCGCAGTGCCGGCGCCTCGGCGCCACGGTGCTCGGCGACGATCGCCACGTAGCTGCGACCCGCCGCGGCGGCCTCACGCACCGCAGCGGTGACCTCCGCGGCTCCCGTGGCGCTGTCGGCCAGCACGTCGTAGCCCGCCGTGACGAGCGCGCGCGCCAGGCCGGGGAGGCCGATGACGGCGATCTGGGGGGCAGTCATCGGGCCGGCACGGACTCGAGGCGGGTGCGCATGCCCGTCCTGTGCACCGGGCCCGCGATCGGCAGCCGGTTGGTGCTACCGCCCGGCGATGCGGTGCCAGCCGATGTCGCTCTCGATCACGAACTCGTCAGGGTCTTGGCCGCGCTCGAGCAGCCCGAAGGCCCTTTCCGCCCAGTGGTGGACCGACTCGTACGGCCAGACGTCTTCGGCCGGGGCGAGGCCGTACGCGCGGCGGCGCCAGCACGCCCAGCGCAAGGCGTCGACGAGGCCGGCATGGGCCGGCACCGCCTCGAGGAGCGCCCGGGCCTCGGCGAAGGCGGGGCGCCAGCCGGCGAAGGCTGCGACGAGCACCCGCGCCGCACCGGGCGCCAGGTCGTCGGCGAGGGGAGCGAAGGCCGGGTCGCGCTCGGGTGACCCCCAGGCGAGCTCGACGAGGTCGGTGCCGTCCCTCCAGGTGCCAAAGGCCCGCCCCGAGGGCCAGCGAGGCGGCTCAGGCCCCCCAGGAGCGCCTGAGAGCGCCGCTGTGGCCCGAGGGGCCGCTCCAGAGCCCCCAGGGGCTCCTGGGGCCTCCTGGGGGGCTCTCGCCGGGCCTGTGGCGATCGGCTGGTCCGGCGCTCCCACCCCCTCCGCCAGCGCGAGGGTCCGCCAAGGGTCGTCCGGCGGCAGCGTGCGCACCACGTCGGCCGTGGTGCCGGCGAAGACGAGAGCGACGAGCTCAGGGTCGGCGGCGGCCGCCTCGCCCAGCGCCTCGTCGAGGCGGACCAGCCGGCGGAGCGGGAGCAGCGGCTCGACGAGGCAGACCGCCCAGCGCAGGCATGCGTCGACGGAGCGACGACGCTCCGAGGAGCGTCCCGGTGGCACCGACGCAGGCTAGCGCACCTGGGATCGGCCGCTGAGCTGGGAGAACGTGGTGCTGGGCAGGCGTGGGCAGGTGATGGGCAGGTGATGGGCACCCCGATTTCGAGACAAAACCCCTGGTAGATAGATAGATAGATAGATGATGGGCAGAATGTCCATCTATCTATCTATATAGGTGCCCCTATAAGACTTTCTCTCTCTCTAACATTACGAACCTGTAATGTTAGCTACCCCCCTCTCTCTGTCTATATGTGTCCCTCTATACCCCCCCATAGAGCCTGCCCATACCTGCCCACGCCGAGAAAGTCCAGCGTAACCCGTGTTTTTCGAGTCGGCGTACCTGCCCACGTGGGCAGGTAGCAGCGTCAGAACCGGCGATCTCGAGGCGATCCGAGCCTTTTTCGAGGGGCTCTGCGGGGCCGCCGCGCAGCATCTGGGAGGCTCCGCGGCTGTCGTCACGACTCAACATGACGATTGCGCGACAATATCGACAGTATCGTTACCAACACATGAATATCGCTTGTGAAGCTGATCGCCGCCTTTCCTGCCTCTGACCAGGCCTTTTGCCGTAGAGGCTCTCGCGGCTGTCTTCATGTCCCCTTTTCGCGCAAGCCGCTGACCAGGGCTTTTCTTGCTGGGCGGGTTCGACCTGATCCGCCGTGCTCGCCGTACCGACGATCCTCGGGGGTGGCCACGTGCGCACCAACCGGGTCCCCGTCGGTGATGTCGACGCCTTCGTCGAGCTGTGCGTGTGCGGCGAGCGGGCCGGCACCGACGTCTATGTAGACCTGGCGCCCCAAGATCCCTCGACGGCCAAGCTCGACATTGGGGCGCGAGGGAAGAAAACGAACGGCGCTCGGCACCCCCTCTCTCGTCGCCAATGTCGGCACCGCAGACAGCACATGCGGGGGGCCGCCAGCAAGCCCGGCCGACTCGTGCCTCGAGGAGCTGCCCAACCCGCTCCATCGACCCGATCCCTGCCCTCTTGCACAGAGAGGACATGGCACACACCGACCCCACCACGCTCGTCGACACCGACGCGATACGCCGATTCCACCACGTTGTCTACGGACGGCTCCCTTGGCCCGAGGACGCCGTCGTCGGGGTGGCGACCATGACGGCCTCGGGAAAGATGGTCCGCACCGACCGCCGGCCGGTCGCCGACGTCGACGGCTTCGTCGGCCTCGCCGTCAAGGCGGTCACCGCTGGCTGCAACTGCTACGTGAACGTCGCCCCGCAACGCCCAGGTCTCGACGTCTCCGCCCGAGGCAAGAAGA
>JAKAOD010000071.1 GCA_021823365.1 Actinomycetes bacterium
CCGTCGCCGGCTCGCCGCCGGCGGCACTTGTCGGCAAGGGGATCACCTTCGACGCCGGGGGCCTGTCGCTGAAGACCGGCACGTCGATGATGACGATGAAGACCGACATGAGCGGTGCGGCGGCCGTGCTCGCAGCCCTCGTCGGCGTGTCGCGGCTCGGTATCGCGGTGCACGCGGTCGGCTGGATGGCCCTCACGGAGAACATGCCCGGTGGTCGCGCGACGAAGCCCGGAGACGTGCTTCGCGCCCGGAACGGCAAGACTATCGAGGTGCTCAACACCGACGCCGAGGGCCGGCTCGTCCTCGCCGACGCGCTGAGCCTTGCCACCGAGGAGTCGCCTGACGGCATCGTCGACCTCGCGACGTTGACCGGCGCCTGCGTCACGGCACTCGGGCGCCAGGTCGCTGGGCTGATGGGCAACGACGACCGGATCGTGGCGGCGCTCGAGGCGGCCGGCCGGCGCGCCGGGGAGCCCGCGTGGCACCTCCCGCTCCCTGCCGGCTACCGCCGGCAGATCGATTCCGAGGTCGCGGACATGAAGAACATCGGGACCCCAGGCGAGGCCGGGGCACTCGCCG
This sequence comes from Actinomycetes bacterium, assembly GCA_021823365.1. Next base: position 580 of record JAKAOD010000071.1, read on the forward strand.
CGGGCCTGCTACTGGAGGAGTTCGTCGGGACGGCGCCCTGGGCGCACCTCGACATCGCCGGGCCGGCGCGCTCGGAGTCGGACAGCGGCTACCAGCGCAAGGGCGGCACCGGCTTCGGCGTGCGTACACTTCTCGAGCTGCTCGCGCGCTACGAGCCGCTCGGCGGACGCGTCGAGGGCCTTCCCACCGGGACGGAGGTGCTGAGATGACCGACCTCGGCGACGCGCCGCTCGAGCGGGCGATCGTCACCTCGCCGCCCTCGAGCCCGCTCACGCTCGCCGTCGACGTCGGCGGTACTGGCGTGAAGGCGTCCGTGCTCGACGCCGAAGGGCGCCTCGTGGCCGACAGGGTGCGGGTCCCGACGACCTACCCGCTCACGCCCGACGCGCTCGTCGAGTCCATCGTCGGGCTGGTCAAGCCGCTTCCGGCCTACGATCGCGCGTCGGTCGGCTTTCCCGGCGTCGTCCGCGACGGGCGCGTGCTCACCGCGCCGCACTTCGTCACCGAGCGCGGTCCTGGCTCGCCGGTGGCGGACTCGCTCCTGTCGGCATGGACCGGGTTCGAGCTCGGCCGGGCGCTCGGCGAGACGCTCGCGCGGCCGTGCCGCGTCGCCAACGACGCCGACCTCCAGGGTCTCGCCGTGATCTCCGGCAAGGGCCTCGAGCTCGTCGTCACGCTCGGGACGGGCGTCGGGACGGGGTTGTTCCGCGACGGGCGCGTCGCCCCGCACCTCGAGCTCGCGCACGCGCCGTTCCGGAAGGGCCAGACCTACAACGAGCAGCTCGGCGATGCCACCCTACAACGGGTCGGGCTGGGCAAGTGGCGCAAGAGGCTCGTCGAGGCGCTCGAGAACTTCCACGTCCTGTTGAACTTCGACCGCTGCTACATCGGAGGCGGCAACTCCCGCCACGCCGCGGGGCACGTCGACGAGCGCTTCGTCATCGTCGACAACGTCGCCGGCATCCTCGGGGGCATCAAGCTCTGGGAGCACGGCGGGCACCTGATCTGACCGCCCCGCGGCAGCCGACGCGTCGGCCGCCCCGCACTGCCATGACCTCCGCGCCAGGCAGGCCCGGTGCGACGTCGCCGGTGCGCGCCCCCTACTCGCCGAGCCAGGCGGGGGCGGACTGGAGGAGGAACTTGCTCACCGCGAGCGCCCGGTCGAAGGCGTCGCAGAGCAGCTCCTCGCCGGCGAGCACCCGCGCCAGCGAGACGTTCTGGCGGGCGACGATCGTCAAGCGCCTCACGGGCGGGTCCGTCACCGAACCGAAGGAGTCGGTCGCCGAGATCTCGAGCGGGAGGTCGACGCCCCCGACCCCGGCGAGGTCGATCGCCAGGCGCAACAGGTCCGGGGGGTTCGGCAGCGGCGGGACTCCCCAGGTGAAGTTCAGGGGGAACGACCACTTGTCGGGAGGCTCGACGTCGTCGGGGAGCGCGACGACCGCGTCCTCGAAGTCGAGGAGAGTGCGCGGGTCGACCTCGAGCGCGAGGTGCAGGTCGATCGGCCCCCCGCAGCCCTCCTCGGGGTGGAGATCGACCTCCCAGAACTGGCGGAGGGAGTAGGTCTCGACGAAATGCCGCTCGTCGTGGACGTGGAACCCGTGGTCGACCGCGTGGTCCTTGAGCTCGGCGACGTAGCCGGCGACGTCGATGACCGCCATCTGGCGCCAGTGTACGCACCACGACCTCCCGGCCGGGCTCCCGGGGGCGCCTGGGACGGTAGCCTCGCCCGCCGTGGACGCGGACGCGTTGCTCGCCACGCTCGGCGCCGCGGCGGTCGCCGTCGGCCGCGCCCTGTCCTCGCTCGAGGACTGGGGACCGGCCGGCACGCGCGACGGCCAGTACCGCAGCGACCTCGTGGCCGACGAGGCCGCCGTCGGGCCGCTCCTCGATGCGGGCCTCGGCGTGCTCAGCGAGGAGTCGGGGCTGCACTCGGCGGACCGCCCCCTGCTCGCCGTCCTCGACCCCGTCGACGGCTCGACGAACGCCTCGCGCCGCCTTCCGTGGTACGCGACGAGCATCTGCGTGCTCGACGAGCTCGGGCCGCTCGCTGCGGTGGTGCTCAACCAGGCGACGGGGGCCCGCTACGATGCAGCACGAGGCGGCGGCGCCCGGCGGGACGGCCTGCCGATCTCGCCGTCCGGGGCCCGGAGGCTGAGGGACTCGGTCATCGCCGTCTCCGGCTATCCCCGCCACTTCCTCGGATGGCGGCAGTACCGGGCGTTCGGCGCCATGGCGCTCGACCTCTGCTCGGTGGCCGAGGGTGCCTTCGACGGCTACGTCGACTGCGTCGACACGGCGCACGGCGGCCCGTGGGACTACCTAGGCGGGCTGCTCGTCTGCGAGGAGGCGGGGGCGGTCGTCGCCGACGCGCGGGGCCGGCCCCTCGGCGGCCGTGAGCAGATCGTCGCCGGAGAGAGCTCTCCGCGGAGCCTCGTCGCCGGGGCCACGGACGAGCTGCTCGAGGAGCTCCTCGCGCAGCGGGCGCTCGTGCCCGGACCGTCGAGCGGGTAGCGTCCGCTCGTGGCCGAGCGGGAGGAGGGGCTCGTAGCCGGCGATGTGCGCTCCGGGATCGAGCAGCTCCTCGCCCTCCAGGAGGTGGACGTCCGCCTGGACCAGCTGCGGCACCGTCGGGAGCACCTGGACGAGCGTGCCGCGCTCGACGGGGCGACCGGGCGCATCGACGCGCTGGGCGTCGAGGAGCGGCGGGTCGCCGAGGAACGTGCGGCGCTGCTCGCCCGCGAGTCCGAGCTCGAGAGCGAGACCGCCGCAGTCGTTGCCCGCGTCGCGGCGATCGAGGACCGGGCGCGACGCGGCGTCGCGAGCTCCTTCCGCGACCAGGAGGCGATGGCCCAGGAGGTCGAGGCGCTCGGACGACGGCGGGCGGCACTCGAATCGCTCGAGCTGGCGGTGCTCGAGCAGGGCGAGCCACTCGAGGCCGAGCTGGCAAGGATCGCAGCGGCGCGGGTGCCACTCGAGGCGGAGCTCGAGATCGCCCGCTCTGCCCTTGCCGCCGCCGAGGCTGAGGTCGACGCCGAGGCTGCCGGGTCGCTCGCGCGCCGTCGGGAGCTCGCGGAGGCCGTCCCCCCCGACCTCCTCGCCGAGTACGAACGGCTCCGCACCCGCCTCGGGGGCGTGGGCGTCGCCCGGCTCGTCCGTGGCACATGCTCGGGCTGCCACCTCGCCCTGCCGGCGACCGAGGTCGACCGGCTGCGGCACGCCCCCGCGGCGGAGGTGGCCCACTGCGAGCAGTGCGGCCGGATCCTCGTCCCGTGAGGCCGCCGGCGGCCCGGCGTGCCCGGCGCGAACGGCACCTCGGGCGCGCAGGGCGTACCCGGCACGTCCGCCTCGCCACCGGAGTGCTCGTCGCCGGCGTCGCCCTCCTCGCCTCGGCCTGCGGCGGAGCCGCGCATGCAAGGGGGACCGTGCCGGCCCCCGTGGCCAGCGCCGCGGGCGGCGTGGAACGTGTCACCTCGGGTCGTCCCCCGGGCGCTTCCGAGGCGCCCGCCCCGGCCAGGGAGAGCCCGGCGCTCTCGCTGCCGGCGGTCCGTGCGCGCTATCTCGCCGCCGTCGCCCCCGCGGAGGCCGCCTTCGCCAAGCTCTCCGGCGAGCTCGGGAGCCTCGGCCCGGCGGCGCCCGGCGACGCCGTCGACGCCGAGGTCCGGCCGGCTGCGGCGGCCATCGCCCGCGCGGCGCGCCGGCTCTACGAGCTCAGCCGCTCGGCGAGCGGGGTGCCGGCGCGGGACCTCTACGCCGTCGCGGTCGCCGACAACGCCGTCTGGCAGGGGCTCGAGGACCTCGCTTCTGGTGGGTCGAGCCGTTCCTTCGAGCTGTCGTCCTGGGAAGGCGCCTTCTCCCAGGCGCTGCGGCGGGCGAACGGCGCGGCCGCGGCGCTGCGCAAGGCCCTCGGGAGCCGCTGAGCACCGCGCACCGAGCGCTGGCGCGTGACGCCCGGCGGGCTCAGCCCGGACGGATGCGCTCGGCGCCGCTGTAGACCTTGCAGCGGCCGTCGCGGAGGAAGCCGACGAGCGTGAGGCCGGCGTCGCGCGCGAGGTCGACGGCGAGGCTGCTCGGCGCCGAGACCGAGCAGAGGAACGGCACGCCGGCGGCGAGCGCCTTCTGCACGAGCTCGAAGCTGGAGCGTCCGCTGACGAGCACCGCGTGGTCCGAGAGCGGCAGGCGTCCCTGCAGCAGCGCCCAGCCGACGAGCTTGTCCATCGCGTTGTGCCGCCCGACGTCCTCGCGGGCCGCGACGAGCTCGCCGGCGGGACCGAACAGGCCCGAGGCGTGCAGCCCGCCCGTCGCCGCGAAGACCCGCTGGGCCGAGCGAAGCCGGTCCGGGAGGCTGCAGAGCGTCGAGGCGGGGATGACCGGACCCGGCAAGAGCGGCTTGCGGTCGAGCCGGGGCAGCGCGTCGAGCGACGTCTTGCCGCAGACGCCGCACGCGCTCGTCAGGGAGAAGTGGCGCTCGAGGGGTGCGAGGTCGACACTGGCGCAGGGCGCGAGCTCGACGTTGACGACGTCGAAGCGCTGCTCCTCGCCGGCGTCCTTCTCGACGCAGTAGGAGATGCGGCGGATGTCGCCGGCCCCGCCGATCACCCCCTCGGAGAGGAGGAACCCCGCGGCGAGCTCGAAGTCCGCGCCGGGGGTCCGCATGGTCACCGCGACGGGAAGCCGGCGTCTTCCCGTCGTGAGGCGGATCTCGAGGGGCTCCTCCGTCGCCAGGAGGTCCTCGCCCGCGGAGGAGCTGCCGCGGCCGTAGGCGATCGCCGTCGTCGTCGTCGTGGCGCCGGGGCGGGCGCTCACGGCGGCGGCCCGAGCGGCCCGAGCGGCTCGAGCCGGACGACTGCGTTGTAGTCGGGGATCCCCGCCCTCGGCGAGCGCCGGCTGCGGTCGATGAGGACGTCGCCCTCGGGCCAGTGCACCTCCAGCATCCCCGGGAGGATCGGGGCGACGAACGCCCTGCAGGTGAGCTCGCCCACCTCGCTGCGCACGACCACCTGCTGGCCGTCGACGAGCCCGAGGCGGCGGGCATCCTCGCGGCTGATGAGCACCGAGTCGCGCCGGGCCCGCGTATGGGTGTCGAGGTCGCCCTGGACCATGCTGTTGAACTGGCGACCCCGGCGGGTCGCGAGCTGGAACGCCCCTTCGGGTGGCGACGACCGGCGGGGGAGCGGCACGACGCTGAAGCGTGCCTTGCCGTCCGGCGTCGGGAATCGCCACCCGGTGCAAAGCATCGACCCGCCGTGCTGGAACTGATCGCCCTCCCGGGCGAGAGTGCGGATGAGCGCGTAGTCCGGGACCGTTCGGGCGATGTCCTCACGGATGCCGGCGGTGCCGGAGAAGCGCAGCCGGTCGGCGAGCTCGGGCCGGGCGCGGCAGGCGAGGTCGGTGAAGACCTGCCACTCCGGGCGCGCGTCGGCGACGCGTGGCCCTTTGATCTCCGGGCTGAAGATGACCCGGCGCTCGGTCGAGGTCTCTGTCACGCCGCCCGCCATCTCGTAGCGGGTCTGGACCGGGAGCAGGACCACGGTGTCGGCCGGCTCGACGAGCATCTGGCTCGAGGCGACGATGTCGAGGTGCACGCGGAGCGGGACCGCGCCGAGGGCCTCGGCGACGAACGGCGGGTCGGGCAGCACCTCGAGGAAGTTGCCCCCTGAGGAGACGAGGACGTCGATGCGGCGGTCGTGTGCCGCGTCGATCATCTCCGGCGCGATCAGCCCCGGCGCGCACGGGACCTCGAAGCCCCAGAGCCCGCCGATGCGGCGGGCGTTCTCCTCGTTCACCGCGAGCCCTCCCGGCAGGGCGGTCGCATACGCGCCCATCTCCGCGCCGCCCTGGACGCCCGAGTGCCCGCGGATCGGCATCAGGCCGCAGTGCGGCCGCCCGACGAATCCCCGCGAGAGCGCGAGGTTGATCACGGCGCGCACGCCGTCCTCCCCGGACTGGTGCTGGGTGACCCCCATGCTCCAGACGAGCACGGCGGTGCGCGCCTCGCCGAGCATCTTCGCGAACGACGCCATCTCCTCCCGAGTCGTCCCCGACGCCTGCTCGAGCTCCGCCCAACTCTCGGACGCCAGCTCGCGGGCGAGCTCCTCGAGGCCGGTCGTGCGCGACTGGACGAACTCCCGGTCGTCGAGCCCGGCGTCGAGCAGCTGCTTGAGCGTCCCGTTGAGGAAGGCGATGTCGCCGCCGATGGCGACTTGGAAGAACCGGTCGGCGATGCGCGTCCCGAACAGGGTGCTCTCGAGGTTCGAGGGGACCCAGTAGCGCTCCATCGCCGGCTCGCGGTACGGGTTGACGACGGCGACCTTCGTCCCCGCCTTCTTCGCGTGGTAGAGGTACTTCATCGCGACGGGCTGGTTTTGCGCAACGTTCGAGCCGATGAACACGACGAGGTCCGCCCCGATCCAGTCCCGGTAGGAGCACGTCGTGGCGGCGACGCCCAGCGCCTCCTTGAGGCCGACGGTGCTCGGGGAGTGGCAGATGCGCGCGGAGCTGTCGATCGAGCCGACGCCGAGCGCCCGGAACGCCTTCTGGGCCGCGTAGTAGTTCTCGTTCGGCTGGCCCCGGCTCGTGAGGTAGAGGGCGACCCGGTCCGGCGCCGCCCGGGCGAGACGACCGGCGGCGAGGTCGAGCGCCTCGTCCCAGGAGATGCGCCTGAAGCCGGGCTCCCCCCGAGAGCGGATCATCGGGTGGGAGAGGCGCCCGAGGCCGCGCAGCTCCTCGCCGCTCATGCCCCGGAGCCGCTCGACGTCGGCGAGCGCGGCGGGGTCCATCTCCGGCAGCGTGTTGAGGCGCAGCATGCGGAGCCGCACGTTGCAGAGGTGGACCTCGTCGATCGTCCAGTCGCGCATGCCGGTCGTCCCGAGCGAGCACCCGTCGCAGACCCCGTGGGAAAGGATGCGCCAGGCGTACGCGAGCCGGTCCCGGTTGTCGACGATCGCCTCGAGGATGGACCGGTAGTTGTCGGGCCGGCCTTCCCCGATGCCGAACGGCTTCAGGCTCGCCCAGAGCGACGGCGCCACCCGTCGCTCCCGGTGCCCCCCGCTCCTGCCCATGGTCGACCCCCGCAGGTTGCTCCCGGGCGAGCCTACCGGCGCGAAGGCCCGGCCATCGGCGCGGCGTGGGTCCGGTCGCGACGCTATGGTCCGGGCAGAGGAGGCGCAGGCGATGGCGATGGAGTACCGGCAGCTCGGCAGGACGGGCCTGGAGGTGTCGGCCCTGGCCCTCGGGACGATGAGCTTCGGGGGGAGCGGCGGCTTCGCGGCGGTCGGGAGCTCCGGGGTCGCGGAGGCGCGCCGGATCGTCGACCGGGCGCTCGATGCCGGGGTCAACCTCGTCGACACCGCCGACATCTACTCGAACGGACGGTCGGAGGAGATCGTCGGCGAGGTCCTCGCCGGCCGCCACGAGCGGGTCGTGCTCGCGACGAAGGCGCGCTTTGCGTTGCGCGAGGGCCCGAACGAGGGTGGGCTGTCGCGCGCCCACCTGGTGAGGGCGTGCGAGGACAGCCTTCGCCGGCTTGGCACCGACCACATCGACCTCTACCAGGTGCACGAGCGAGATGGGCTCACGCCGATGGAGGAGACCCTCGACGCCCTCGACACGCTCGTGCGGCAGGGGAAGGTGCGCTACGTCGGCTGCTCGAACCACTCTGCCTGGCAGGTCGCGAAGGCGCTCGGGATCTCCGATCGCCTCGGCCTCGCCCGCTACGCCAGCCAGCAGATCTACTACTCCCTGCTCGACCGGGAGGCCGAGTACGAGCTCGTGCCGCTGTCGATCGACGAGGGCGTCGGCATCCTCGTCTGGAGCCCGCTCGCGGGCGGCCTTCTGTCGGGCAAGTACAGGAGGGGCCAGGCGCCGCCGGAAGGGGCCCGCCACAGCCCGGGCTCGCCGTGGCACGAGCCACCCGTCTACGACGAGGGCAGGATGTACGACGTCATCGAGGAGCTCGTCGCCGTATCGGCGGCGAGGGGCCGTTCCGCCGCCCAGGGGGCGCTCGTCTACCTGCTCGGAAAGCCCGGGGTGACGTCGGTGATCGTCGGGGCGCGCACCGAGGAGCAGCTCGAGGACAACCTCGGCGCGGCGACCTGGTCGCTCGACGGCGACGAGCGGGCACGCCTCGACCGGGTGAGCGAGCCGAGGCTCATCTACCCGTACTGGCACCAGAAGGCGACGGCTTCCGACCGGCTGAGCGCCGGCGACAAGACGCTTCTCGCGCGGGGCGGCTGAGCGCGCCCGGCTCGTCACGTCATGGACATGTCCCTCTCCAAGCGCGGCGACTACGTCATGCGCTCCGCGATCTGCCTCGCTCGGGCGTTCGACGCCGGCGAGGCTCGCAAGATCCGGGAGGTCGTCGCCGAGACCGAGGTCCCCGCCACGTTCGCCTCGCAGATCCTCGCCGACCTGGTGCGCGCCGGGCTGGCGACCTCCAGGGCGGGGCGAAGTGGCGGCTACCGCCTGGCGCGCGATCCCGCGCGTATCAGCTCGCTCGAGGTCGTCGAGGCGGCCGAAGGACCGCTGCGCGCCGAGCGCTGCGCTCTCGGTGACGGTCCTTGCCGCTGGGAGGCGGTCTGCCCGCTGCACGAGACCTGGACCGGGGCGACCGCGCGCGTCCGGGAGCTTCTCGCCGAGACGACGCTCGCCGAGCTCGCCGAGCGTGACCGGGAGATCGAGGCCGGCACCTACGAGGTGCCCCGCGACTCCCACCGGATGGCGCCGCTCGTGCTCAGCCTGTCCGACTCCGTGCAGATCGAGCTCGGGGAGCAGGCGCTCGGTCGGGCACTTCGCGCCGCCGGCCCTCGCCTCGACGCGCTCGCGGAGCAAGCCGCCCGAGGCTACGGACCGGCGTCGCCGGCTGCCGCGCCGCGCGCCGTCCTGGCGCCGGCGGTGCGGTCGACGACCCGGCGCGGGCGCGCGCCGGCGGCACGCCGGTTCGAGCTCGTCGTCGAGCTCCCCGGTCTCGACGGCGGTGCCCGTGTCGAGGCCGGGCTCGAAGTACGGCCCGTCGACGTCGACCGCAGCGAGCTGTTGCTCGACGGCGCCTTCCACCAGCGGCGCGCCGAAGGCGCCCCCGGGCCCGGGCCCGGGGGCGGGGAGCTCGGCCTTCGCGCCCGGCAGATCGTCAGGCGCTTCCTCGGCCTGCTGGCGCGCCTCGCCGAGGACGGCGCGCCAGGTGCGGGCGCGGGTGACGGCGCGCGCTCAACATGAAGTGCCACGGTTGACGTGATGTAGAAGGATCGTCGAGACTGTTCCCCCGTGCGGCGGCGCGGTCCTGGCGCGGGGATGCGACGAGACCGGCCCCCGCCCGCCGCGGAGCCGAGTCGATGCCGGAGGTCGCGGTGGCGCTGAAGATCCGGCTCGTCGAGCCGGCGCCCTCGGGGCACAACGTCTACGAGCTGGCCCAGCTCCCGCGCCTCGGCCTTCCCCTCATCGCGACGATGCTCGCCGAGGCGGGGCACGATGTCCGCGTCTACGCCGAGGTCCTCGCCACGCCGGATCTCGACGACTGCCTGCACGCCGACCTCGTCGGCATCTCGTCGACAA
>JAKAOD010000072.1 GCA_021823365.1 Actinomycetes bacterium
TGGGTCCCGCTCGGCTGCGAGACCGGCACTCCGAGCGGCAAACCGGCCCCGAACGCGCAACCGGTGCCCACCCATCAGGGGGACACCGGTTGGCTTTTCGTGGCAGATCGTGGAGGTGGCGGGAATCGAACCCGCGTCCTTCAGCTTCTCGATGGGCCTTCTCCGAGCGCAGCCGGCGGAGCTGTCTCGGGTCCCGCCTCGCCACCGGCACCGGCACGGGACCCCAGCCGACGAAAGTTTCCCCTAGCTACGTGTCGGCGCCGCCGCTCGGGTGAGCCCCACTGTATGACGCCCGCTGACCGACCCATGGGGCTGAGGCCGGGCGGACGTTGCTGCTAGTTAGGCAGCAAGCGCGAGCTGAGGCTCGGCGTTTGTCTTGTGTTCCGGCTCTTTAACGTGGCTCCGGAGACCACGGCTCGCTTCTCCCACCTCGACGACCGAAGTCGAAGCCTGTCACCCCCTCGTTGGCTGTGCATCCGTTGGGACGGTCACTCATCGTACCGGCTGCGGGGACCGGCCCGACAAGGGGTGGAGCGCCCGACGTCAGCGCGAGTGCTCCTTCAGCACCCGGGCCATCTCACGCTGCGCGTCGCGCTCGGCGATCGCCCGTCGCTTGTCGTAGACCTTCCTGCCACGGCCCAGTGCCAGCTCGACCTTGGCGATTCCGTCCTTGAAGTACACCGAGAGCGGGACGAGCGTGAGGGCCTGCTGGGCGACGCGGCCCTGGAGCTCGTCGATCTGGCGGCGGTGGAGGAGGAGCTTGCGCGGCCGGTCGGGGTCGACCCTGCCGAATCCGCTCGAATATTCGTACGGCGCCACGTGGGCGCCGAACAGCCATACCTCGCCGGCCTCGACGCGGGCGTAGGAGTCCTGGAGGGTCATCTGGCCGGCCCGGAGGGCCTTCACCTCGGCGCCGCGCAGCGCGATCCCGCACTCGTAGGTCTCGAGGAGGTCGTAGTCGTGGCGGGCGCGGCGGTTCTGCGAGACCCTCCGGAGCACCGGTCCCTCGTGCGCGCCGGAGGCGGCGCGGCCCGCTGACCTCCTGGCAGCAGTCGAGCGCTTCGCCGGCACGAGGCGAAACGGTAGCGTCCCCGCTCGATGGTGGATCCCGCCGAGATGCCCGAGGCCGCCGCCGGCGGTGCAGCCGAGATCGGCCGCGCCGAGGCGGCGCGCAGGTTCAGCTCCCGCCTCGTCCTCCCGCGTGCCGTGCGCGAGGAGCTCGTCGCCCACTGCCTGCGAGCCTGGCCGCTCGAAGGGTGTGGGCTGCTCGCGGGGGAGCCGGCGACCGGGGCGGCCCGGCGCTGCTACCCGACCCGTAACGCGGCCGCCTCGGCGCGGCTGTACACCGTCGACCCGCTCGACCACCTCCGCGCCGATCGGGACGCGGAGGCACGCGGCCTCGAGGTGATCGGCGTGTTCCACTCCCACACGCACACAGACGCCTACCCCTCGCCGACCGACGTCGCACAGGCGCCCGACCCCGCCTGGCACTACGTCCTCGTCTCCTTGCGCGCCGAGCTTCCCTCCGTGCGGTCCTACCGGGTCGTCGACGGCGACATCAGCGAGGAGCTCGTCGTCGAGGAGGGCTGACGGGCCGGACGGCCCCTCGCTGCGAGGAGCCCACCTGACGGCCGGGCCCGTCCGGCGGCATGGCCGGGGGGTGAGGACGGTAGAATCTGACCCCGCAAGTCATGTTTGGGTCGTGACCGTCGACACCCAGGGACAACACCTACGGAGGGCCGGTGACCGTCGAAGTGCGTCTTCCCACGCTGCTCCGCCCGGCCGCCGGCGGCGAGGCCGCGGTGTCGCTCGAGGGCGACACCGTCGGAGAGGTGCTGCGTGCGCTCGCTGCAGCGCACCCGGCGCTCGCCGGCCAGGTGCTCACCGAGGGCGGATCGCTCCACCGCTTCGTCAACGTCTACCTGAACGACGACGACGTGCGCTACCTCGACCGCCTCGACACCAAGCTCGTCTCCGGCGACGTCGTCTCCATCCTGCCGGCGGTCGCCGGCGGCGCGGCGTAGCTGCGGCGCACGGGCGGCACGTGGCGATCTCGTCCAGCGTCCTCGACCTGATCGGCGACACGCCGATCGTCGACGTCTCCGGGCTCAGCCCGAACCCCGACGCCCGGATCCTGCTCAAGCTCGAGGGGGCGAACCCGGGTGGCTCGGTCAAGGACCGCGTCGCCAAGTCGCTCGTGGAGGACGCCGAGGCGCACGGCATGCTGCGCCCCGGCGCGACGCTGATCGAGCCATCCTCGGGGAACACCGGGATCGGGCTCGCGTTGGTGGCCCGCGTGAAGGGCTACCACCTGAAGGTGGTTCTCCCGGCGAACGTCTCCGTCGAGCGCCGCCAGGTCCTCCTGCTCTGGGGGGCCGAGATCGTCGAGTCGCCCGGTTCGGAGGGATCGAACGGCGCCGTCCGCCTCGCCCAGCGGCTCGCCGCGGAGAACCCCGATTGGGTGTTCCTCTACCAGTACGGCAACCCGGCGAACCCGAAGGCGCACTACGAGGGCACGGGTCCGGAGATCTGGCGAGACGTGCCCGAGGTGACGCACTTCGTCGCCGGGCTCGGGACGAGCGGCACGCTGCTCGGCACCGGGCGCTACCTGAAAGAGCGCAACCCCGACGTGGAGGTCTGGGCCGTCGAGCCACCGAGCGGGGAGAACGTCGACGGCCTGAGGAGCCTCGACGACGGTTACATCCCGCCGATATTCGGAGAGCTCGGCGGGGAGAAGCTCCTCGACCGGAAGACCGTCGTCGGGCCGCGGGACTCGATCCTCTGGACGCGGCGGCTCGCCGACCTCGGGATCTTCTCCGGGATCTCGACCGGCGCGGCGATGGCTGGCGCGGCGAGGTGCGCGTCCCAGATCGAGCGCGGGGTGATCGTCGTGCTCTCGCCGGACGGAGGCTGGAAGTACCTCTCGACGGGTGCCTGGACCGACGAGCTCGACGAGGTCGTCGAGCGCGCCCGGAGGGTCATCTACTTCTGATCCAGGCGCCCGCCAGGGGACGCCGTCGAGGGCGCGGCGTGTCTCGGCCCGCTGGCGGACGGCGGGCCGGCGCGCGAGCGTGCCTTCGTGACCGTGGCGCCCGCCGGGGAGGACGACCGGCCGATCGGGGTCTTCGACAGCGGCTTCGGCGGGCTCACGGTGCTGCGCGCGCTCATCGACCTCCTGCCACGCGAGCGCTTCGTCTACGTCGGGGACACGGGGCGCTATCCCTACGGCCCCCGCCCGCCCGTGCAGGTGCTGCAGTTCAGCCGGCAGATTGCCACGTACCTCGCCGACGTCGAGAGGGCGAAGATGGTCGTGGTCGCCTGCAACACCGCCGCGTCGGCGTCCCTCGAGACGCTCCGGGCGGAGCTCGCGGTCCCCGTGGTCGGAGTGATCGAGCCGGGGATCCGTGCCGCCCTCGACGCGACCCGCAACGCGAGCGTCGGCGTGATCGGGACGGTCGGGACGATCGCCTCCGGCGCCTACCAGCGCGCCGCCGGGCGGCTCGCGCCGGGCGTCGACGTCCACTGCGCCGCCTGCCCGGGGTTCGTCGAGTTCGTCGAGCGGGGCGAGACGGAGTCGGACCAGGTCCACGTGCTCGCCGAGCGGCTGCTCGCGCCGCTTCGGGACGCCGGCATCGACACGATGCTCCTCGGCTGCACCCACTACCCCTTCCTTGCCCGGACGATCGGGGACGTGATGGGCCGTGGCGTGCTCCTCGTCTCGTCCGCCGACGAGACGGCCTTCGACGTTCGCCGTGCGCTCGGCAGGTCGGAGCCGAGCCCGACGGGCGAGGGGCGGGGGACCGGTGCGAAGGGTGCAGCCGCCGCTGCGGGCGCCGGGCGGGGCCCCGGAGCCGCGCCCGACCGCCGTCACCGCTTCCTCTCCTCGGGGGATCTCGGCTGGTTCGTCGAGATGGGTCGCCGCCTCCTCGGACCCGAGCTCGACGCGGCCGACCCGGTAACGTTCCAGCCGGCCGGCCGGAAGGAGCCCTGACATGGAGACCCCGACCCTGACGCGCCGCGACGGGCGCGCGGTCGACGAGATGCGCTCGATCGAGCTCGTGCGCGACTACACCGAGTTCGCCGCGGGCTCCGTGCTCGTCGTCGTCGGTCGCACGAAGGTGCTCTGCACCGCTTCGGTCGTGGAGGACGTGCCTCGCTGGATGCGGGGCACCGGGCGGGGATGGGTAACGGCGGAGTACTCGCTGCTCCCGGGCTCCTCCCCAGAGCGGGTGGAGCGCGAGGCGACTCGAGGCCGGCAGTCCGGGCGCACGCAGGAGATCCAGCGGCTCATCGGCAGAGCGCTGCGCGGCACCTGCGACCTTGCGGCGCTCGGCCAGCGGCAGGTCGTCCTCGACTGCGACGTGCTCCAGGCCGACGGCGGGACGCGCGCAGCCGCCGTCTCGGGCGCCTACGTCGCGCTCCACGACGCCTGCACGAGGCTCGTCCAGGCAGGCAGGATCGGCGCGGTCCCGCTCTCAGACGCCTGCGCCGCCGTCTCCGTAGGGGTCGTCGACGCCGTGTGCATGCTCGATCTCGACTACTCGGAGGACTCCCGCGCCGAGGTCGACATGAACGTCGTGATGACCGGGTCGGGGCGCTTCGTCGAGGTCCAGGGGACGGCCGAGGGCCTGCCCTTCAGCCGCAGCGAGCTCGGGGAGCTGTTGGACCTCGCTGCTTCGGGAGTCGGGCGGATCGTCGAGCTCCAGAAGGAGCTGCTCGCCGAGCCGCCGGCGCGGCGGGAGGAGGCGTGACCACCCCGGCGGCTGCCGGGGCTGGCGGCGCGGCGGGTTCCGGCATGGCCGGCGCGTCGGCGACCCGCGTGGGCCGCCCGATGCTCGTGCTCGCGACGGCGAACCCGGACAAGAAGGCCGAGATCGCCGAGATCCTCGCGGCCGTGCTCCCCGGAGTGGGGCTGCTGGCGCGCCCTGCGGAGATCCCCGAGGTCGAGGAGACAGGCGGCAGCCTCGAAGAGAATGCGCGCCTCAAGGCCCGGGCGCTCGCCGAGGCGACCGGGCTCGGGGCGCTCGCCGACGACACGGGGCTCGAGGTCGACGCCCTCTCGGGCGCGCCGGGTATCCGATCGGCGCGCTTCGCAGGCCCGGGCGCGACTTACGCGGACAACGTAGCGAAGCTTCTCGAGGCTCTCGCCGGGACCTCGCACCGTTCCGCCCGGTTCAGGACCGTCGCGTTCGCGCGGCTTGCGGATGGCCGGGAGCTCGCCTGCGAGGGCGTGCTCGAGGGCTCGATCGCCGAGGCGCCCCGCGGCGACGGCGGCTTCGGCTACGACCCGGTGTTCGTCCCGGCCGACGGGGACGGGTGGACCCTCGCCGAGCTCCCTCCCGGGGCGAAGCACGAGATCTCCGCCCGGGGGCGGGCGTTCCGGCGCCTCGCCGGGATGCTCCTCGAGGCGGTCGGGCCGTGCGCGTAGTCGTCGTCGGCGCCACCGGCCACATCGGCGGGTACCTCGTCCCGCGGCTCGTCGCCCTCGGGTACGAGGTCGTCGCGCTGAGCCGCGGGCGCCGCGAGCCCTACCGCCCGCACCCTGCCTGGTCGGGCGTCGAGTCCATCGCCGTCGACCGCGACACCGAGGATGCCGCCGGCCGCTTCGGCCGGCTGGTGGCAGATCTCGGCGCCGACGTCGTCGTCGACCTCCTCTGCTTCACGACCGCCTCGGCAGAGCAGCTCGTCGAGGCGCTGCGCGGGACGGGCACGTACCTCGTGCACTGCGGGACGATCTGGGTGCACGGGCACGGCGTCGAGGTACCCGTCACCGAGGACGCGCCGCGGCAGCCCTTCGGCGAGTACGGGACCGGGAAGGCGGCGATCGAGCGGCTGCTCCTCACGGCTGCCCGCCGGGGCGACCTCCGTGCGACCGTCCTCCACCCCGGGCACATAGTCGGTCCCGGCTGGGTCCCGGTCAACCCGGCGGGCAACTTCGACCCCGCGGTGTACGCGCGCCTCGCCGCCGGCGAAGAGGTCGCGCTGCCGGGACTCGGCCTCGAGACGCTGCACCACGTGCACGCCGACGACGTCGCCCAAGCCTTCGAGCGTGCGATCGACCATCCCGGCGCGGCCTGCGGCGAGTCGTTCCACGTCGTCTCCGAGCGCGCCGTGACCCTGCGAGGCTTCGCCGAGGCCGTCGCCTCGTGGTTCGGCTCGGAGCCGCGCCTCACCTTCCTCCCCTTCGACCGCTGGAGGGGGACGGTCGGACCGGAGGAGGCGTCCACGAGCTGGGAGCACATCGCCCGCAGCCCTTCGATGTCCCTCGCCAAGGCCCGCTCGCTCCTCGGCTACCGGCCGCGCTACAGCTCGCTCGAAGCGGTGGCCGAGGCGCTCGGCTGGCTGGTGGCCCACGGAGGGCTCGACACGGGCGGGCGCCTTCCCGCACTATGACCCACCTGCTCGTCACGAACGACTTCCCGCCGAAGATCGGCGGCATCCAGTCGTACCTCTTCGAGCTCTGGCGGCATCTTCCGCCGGAGGATTTCGCCGTGCTCACGATCGCGCACTCCGGCGCGGCCGAGCACGACGCTCGGGCCGGGTTCCGTATCGAGCGACTCGACGTGCCGTTGATGCTCCCGACCCGGCGCGTCCGCGACGCGATCGTCCGCCTCTCGCGGGAGATCGGCGCCTCGCTCGTCGTCCTCGACCCCGCCCTGCCGCTGGGCCTCATCGGGCGGCGGCTCCCGCTTCCCTACGCGCTCGTCCTCCACGGCGCCGAGGTGACGGTGCCGGCGCGGCTCCCGCTCACCCGTGAGCTGCTGGCGCGCGTGGTCGCCGGGGCACGGCTCGTCGTCGCGGCGGGTGGTTATCCGGCGGCCGAGGCGCGTCGCGCCGCCGGCCGCCGGATGCCGGCGACGGTCGTGGTCCCGCCGGGGGTCGACACCGAGCGGTTCCATCCGCTCGACCCGGGCGAGCGAGCCGCGGCGCGCCGGCGCCTCGGCCTCCCGGTGGAGGGGCGGCTCGTGGCCAGCGTCAGCCGGCTCGTCCCGCGCAAAGGAATGGACGTCCTCGTCGAGGCGGCAGCTCGGCTCGCGCCCGATCGGCCCGACCTCTGCGTCGCGATCGCCGGGACGGGGCGCGACGCCGGCCGGATCGCGCGGACGGCGCGTCGCAGCAGCGCCCCGGTCCGGTTGCTCGGTCGGCTGGGCGACGAGGAGGTCGCGCTCCTCGACGGAGCGTGCGACGTCTGGGCGATGCTCTGCCGGACACGGTGGCTGGGTTTGGAGCAGGAGGGCTTCGGCATCGTGTTCCTCGAGGCGGCGGCCGCCGGCGTCGCGTTGCTGGCGGGAAGGAGCGGCGGCGCGCACGAGGCCGTGCTCGACGGGGTGACCGGCCTCGTCGCCGATCGCCCGGGCGACGTCGTCGTCGCCGCCGACGCGCTCGCCCGGCTCCTCGACGACGCCGAGCTGCGGGCGCGCCTCGGCGCCGCGGCGAGGGCACGTGCGCTCGAGGAGCACGACTACGCGCAGCTCGCCGCTCGCCTCGCCTCGGCGCTCGAGGGCGCGGCCGGCTGAGCGGCCGTCAGGACCGCGAGATCAGGATCTTCGAGGTCTTCGAGCCGCCCTCGAGGACAGGCACCCTCACCTCGAGGATGCCGTCCTTGTAGCTCGCCTTGATGTCCGACTCGGCCGTGCCCGGCGGGAGCGGCAGCGTCCGGGAGAAGGCGCCGTAGCGCAGCTCTGACCGGCGGATGCTCGCCTGCTCGACCTTGTGCTCCTGGCGGCGCTCGGCCCGGATCTGCAGCATGCCCTCCGAGATCGACACGTCGATGTCGCGGTCGGGGTCGACGCCGGCGATCTCTGCCCGCACGACCAGTTCACGACCTTCGTAGAGCTCCTCCACCTTGATCTCGTCCTCGGAGAGCATGCGTCGCCAGAGCCGGGTGGGATGGAACGGCCAGTCGAACAACAGGCCCCGGTCGAACACTTCAGGCCAGGGCGAGCTCTCGGGGTCACGTCGGATCATTGACATGTCCGGCACCTCCTTGTTGCCCGCAGCACCATTCTACGGCGGGGCCGGCCGCCGAGCCCCGGCGCGAGCTGGTTCCGGAAAGCCTCGACCTGCCGCCGAGCCCGCCGCCCGGGCCGTCCGCCGCAGGCTGCGCGGCCCGCTCGCCGTGTCCGTCGCCCGCTGGGTGCCTCGCTTGCGGGGCGTCAAGCGAGCGTCAGGACCACGCCCGCGAGCCCGAGAGCGGTGACGGCGACGACGAGCGCCGTCGTGGCCCACCGGCGCGCGCCGTGCAGGCGTGCGGCCGGCGGCAGCGCCCGGCGCTCCATCGCGAGCAGGAAGCCGAGGACGACCGGAAGCAGGGCGGCGTTCATCACCTGCACGTCGATGCTGAGGTCGACGAGGTTCGGCGCGAGGACGACGACGATCGCGGCGAGGGCGAGCGCAGACACGCAGAGCGTCCGGAACTTCCATGCGAGACGTGGCGACTCGTTGAGGCTGTGACGCCACCCGAGCACCTCGGAGAGACCCCAGGCCCCTCCGACGGTGACCACGAGCGTGGCGACCACCGCCGCGCCGAGCATCCCGAGACCGAAGAGCAACCGAGCGGTCGCCCCGCCGAGGAAGGGCTCGAGCGCCCCGGCGATCTGGCCGATCGTGTCGAGCGCCCTGCCGCTCCCGGTCCTGCCGATCGTCGCCGCCGTGGCGACGAGGATGGCGATCATCACGACCTGGGTGACGACGGCGCCGATCGCGGTGTCGGCGCGGGCGCTGCCGATGCGGCGCGGGCCGACGCCTTTGTCGACGACGGCCTGCTGCTGGTAGAAGACCATCCACGGCATGATCACGGCCCCGACGTTCGCCGCGACGAGCTCGAAGTAGGAGCGGCTCGCGACGAGCGGGCTCGATGCGGCGTGCCACAGCGCGGACGGCTCGGGGTGCGCGAGGAAGGCCGCCGGCACGAACACGAGCTCGAGCAGGCCGACCGCGATCGCCGCGAGCTCGACCTTGCGGTAGCCCGCCCCGGCGCACAGCAGGCCGAGAGTGGTCGCGGTGACGAGGACGGTGGCCCAGTCGGGGACGCCGGCGAGCTCGCCAGCGCCGGCGAGCCCGGCGAGCTCGGTGACCAGGGCGCCGAGCGAGGCGACGAAGAGCGTCACCCCCGAAAGAAGCGCCCATCGCGGACCGAAGTGCTCGCGGATGAGCACGCCGTGCCCCTTGCGGGTCCAGGCGCCGAGGCGGACGGTGATCTCCTGGACGACGTAGAGCACCGGGATCAGCGCGACCTGGAGCACGACGAGCCGGTAGCCCCAGCGCGCGCCCGACTGGGCGGCAGTCACGACGCTCCCGGCGTCGGTATCCGCCAGCATCACCGCGAGGCCCGGCCCGACCCCGGCGACCACGGCACCGAGAGCGACGAGCCGGCGCCGGCGGGCGGCATGGCGGGCACGGTCGGCACGGGCGGTCTCGGCGGCGCCCGGCCCGGGGTCGACCGACGGCCCGGGGTCGACCGACGGCCCGCGGTCCGGAGGGACCGCGGCCGGGCACTCGCGGACGGCCACGACTCGATCGTGCTGCGTCCGGGTGGCAGGGCCCAGGGTCGAAGGGCCGTATTTAGGGACGCCTGAAAGGGATGATCAGGTGGACCTGAGCTTCGAGGGACTTGGAGTTCCCGCCAGCCAGGCGTCCCTCCTGCCGGTCGCGACCCCCGGTACCCGCGTCGACCCCGGCGCGCGCCCAGGGCCTCGGTCCTGCCCCAGTTCCGATCCCCGCCCTGGTCAGCGCAGGTGTGACAGCCCCGCGTCATGATCCTGCTGCCGAGAGATCAGGCGACGGTTGCGGCGAACGGGCCGTGCCAGGAGCGAGGGAGGTGCAGGTTGATCCGGGAGATGGCAGAGGGGCGTCGGGCGGGAGCCGGAGCGGGAGCTGCAGCCGGCGGGACGAGCGCCACGGAGCCGGGGACGGGAACGATCTCGGACGGCACGGACGCCGGGCCCGGAACGCTGACGGTGAGCTGCGACGACTGCGTGCTCGACGGCACCCCCGCCTGCGAGGACTGTGTCGTGAGCTACCTGCTCGGTCGGGAACCGGACGACGCCGTCGTCATCGACGCGGCCGAGGCCCGCGCGTTCAG
>JAKAOD010000073.1 GCA_021823365.1 Actinomycetes bacterium
ATCTCGTGAGCGCAGCCCCTTGGCCTTGCGGACGGAGTGCGCCGCGGAACAGATGGCGCGCACGAGGTCCATCTTCTCCACGAGCTCGGGATCCGTGGGCAGCGCGGTCGCCTCGGGCCAATCGGCGAGGTGCACGCTGCGCTCGCCGGTGAGGCCGCGGTAGACGCTATCGGCGAGCAGGGGCAGGAGCGGCGCGACGACCCGGCTGAGCACGGACAGGACGGTGTGCAGCGTGTCGTAGGCGTCGACCTTGTCCGTGTCGGGGATCTTCGACGCGCTCCGCCAGAACCGGTCCCGGCTCCGGCGCACGTACCAGTTCGTGAGGGCGTCGAGGAAACCGGCGACGGCGGCCGTCGCGGCGGGAAAGTCGTAGCGATCGAGTGCCGAGGTCACCTCCTCGACGAGCACCCGGGTCTTCGCGAGGGCGTAGCGATCGAGGAGGCCGGTCTGATCCGCTCGGACGCTGCCGACGACTCCGTCGGAGCGCCCGTAGAGCGAGAGGAAGTACCAGGTGTTCCAGATCGGGTTGAGGACCTGGCGGACCGGCTCGGCCATCGCCTCGTCGTCGACCACGACGTCCGAGCCGCGAAGCACCGTGGAGGAGAGGAAGTACCAGCGCATCGTGTCCGCACCCCGGCGCGCGAAGAACTCGTCCGGGTCGGGGAAGTTGCGCAGGCGCTTCGAGAGCTTGCGTCCGTCGTTGCCGAGGACGATGCCGTGGGCGATGCAATGCGAGAAGGCCGGCTTGTCGAACAGTGCCACCGCGAGGACGTGCAGGTTGTAGAACCACGCCCGTGCCTGGCCGACGTACTCGCAGATGAAATCTGCCGGGAAGTTCGCCTCGAAGCGCTCGCGGTTCTCGAAGGGGTAGTGGAGCTGGGCGAAGGGCATCGAGCCCGACTCGAACCAACAGTCGAGGACGTCCGGGACCCGGCGCATCGTCGACCGACCGGTCGGGTCGTCGGGGTTCGGGCGGGTGAGCTCGTCGACCGCCGGACGGTGCAGGTCCGGCGGTCGGACCCCGAAGTCGCGCGCGATCTCGTCGAGGCTGCCGTACACGTCGACGCGCGGGTGCGCCGGGTCGTCGCTCTTCCAGACCGGGATCGGCGCGCCCCAGAACCGGTTTCGCGATATCGACCAGTCGCGGGCACCCTCGAGCCACTTGCCGAAGGCGCCGGCGCGCACGTTCGCCGGGTACCACTCGATCTGCTCGTTGAGCTCGAGGAGCCTGCGCTTGACGGCGGTCACCTCGACGAAGAACGACGAGACGGCGCGGTAGACGAGCGGCGTGTCCGTCCGCCAGCAGTGCGGGTAGGCGTGCACGACCTCCTCGCGCCGGAAGAGGCGCCCGGCGCCCTCGAGCTTCTCGATCACCCGCTCGTTCGCGGTGAACACCTGGAGCCCCTCGAGGTCCGGGACGCGGGAGTCGAAACGCCCGCGGTCGTCGACCGGGCAGATGACGCCGATGCCGTTGGCCTCGCAGATGCGCTGGTCGTCCTCGCCGAAGGCGGGCGCCAGGTGGACGATCCCGGTACCGTCCTCGACCGTCACGTGGTCCCCGGCGAGCACGACGAAAGCGTTCTCGGTCCCGGAAAAGTACGGGAAGAGCGGGCGGTAGCGGCGGCCGACGAGCGCCGAGCCCTTCACGGTGCCGATCACCTCGGCATCGCCGAGCTCCTCGGCGTAGGAGGCAAGCCGCGCCTCGGCGAGGAGGAGGCGATGCCCGCCGGAGGAGGCGACCGCGTAGTCGATGTCTGGTCCGACGGCGAGGGCGAGGTTGGAAGGGAGCGTCCACGGTGTCGTGGTCCACGCGAGCGCTCGCAGCGGGCCGGCGAGAAGGTCGTTCCGCTCTCCCTCGGCGGCGGTGAGGTCGAAGGCGACGGTGACGGCGGGGTCGACCCGGTCGCGGTAGGCGTCGTCCTGGCGGGCCTCGGAGTTCGAGAGAGGGGTCTCACACTCCCAGCAGTAGGGCTGCACCTTGTAGCCCTCGTAGATCAGGCCCCGCTCGTAGAGCGTCTTGAACGCCCAGAGGACGCTCTCGGTGTAGCCCGGGTCCATCGTCTTGTAGTCGTGCTCGAAGTCGACCCAGCGTGCCTGACGCGTCACATAGCGCTCCCAGGCCTTGGTGTAGCGCAGCACCGACGTTCGGCAGTGGTCGTTGAAGCGGGCGATGCCGAAGTCGGTGATGGGGCCCCTGCCGGACACCCCGAGCTCCTTCTCTGTCTCGATCTCGGCGGGCAGGCCGTGGCAGTCCCAGCCGAAGCGCCGCTCCACGTGGCGCCCGCGCATCGTCTGGTACCGGGGCATGGCGTCCTTGACGTAGCCCGTCAGCAAGTGCCCGTAGTGAGGAAGCCCGTTCGCGAACGGCGGGCCGTCGTAGAAGACGAACTCGGGTGCGCCGCGACGGGCGTCGAGGGAGGCGGCGAAGGTGCCGTCCTCGGCCCAGGACGCAAGGACGCCCTCCTCGAGCGAGGGGTAGTCCGCCTGCGCCTCGACCGCGGGGTAGCTCTGCTGCCGGTCGGGAGCGTCCATGGCTCTAGATTATTCGGGCATGGCGGGGGACCTGTTCGACGTCGAACCGCGCGCGGGCGCCGAGGCCGGATCGGACGACATCTCTGCGATCATCCTGCGGCTGCACGTCCAGCCTGGCGCAGGTCGTGCCGCCGTCGTCGGCCGGCGCGGCGACTCGCTCCACGTCAGGGTCGCGCCGCCGCCGGTCGAGGGACGGGCGAATGCCGCATGCGTCGACCTCGTCGCAGAGCTGTTCGAGGTGGCGCCGTCGAAGGTCGAGCTCGTGAGCGGGGCGAGGAGCCGGCAGAAGCGACTCCGGGTCGAGGGCGTCTCGCCGAGTCGCGCGCGAGCCGCGATCGGCGCCGCCCTCGAGCGCTCCGGAACGGGCTCTCGTCCGGCGTCGCGGCACGCCGGACGCGCTGCCCGCTGAGGGGGTTGCGCCCGAGAACGTCAATCGAAACGGGCATACGCACGTGAAATGGCATGGCAGGTCGTTCGACGCGAGCGCGGCGATCGGCTATGGTCGCGCACTCTCGTCCCGAGAGGAGATGCTGAGCACGATGCCTCGGACCACCATCTCTGCAGACGTGAACCCCGAGCCCCAGGCGGCAGAGCGCCGCAGCCAGCGTGCGGAGACGGCGGGCGTCCGGAGCGGCCCGGCACGCGGGTCCGCGAAGGCGTTGACGAAAGGCCTCCTCGCGACCGACGGGCGTGCGCCGGCCGGCGAGAGGACCGGGACGGCGAAAGCGGCGAAGCAGGCGAAGCATGCCGAAGTAGCCAACGGAGCCGGGGAGCCCCGGACGACCGAGCCGCCGGCGCCGGCGCGGCCGACCACGCGGCGGCGGGGGCAGAACGCGAGCGCGGCGAAGGCCCTGGCGGCCAAGGCTGCTCCGTCCACGACCAGGGCGTCGAAGGCCTCGCCGGTGAAGGCCTCGCCGGTGAAGGCGGCAGCGAAGGAAGCGGTGGCGAAGGCTGTGGCGAGGAAGGACGCGGTGGCGAAGGCGCCGGCGGGAAAGGAAGCGGTGGCGAAGGCGGCGGGGAAGGAAGCGGCGGCCGGCGCGGGCAAAGCGCGTGCACCGAAGCCGGCCGGGGGCGCGGCGGGTGAGAGGCGGGCCGCCGGGCGGGTCGCCGCCGACGTCGTGGGTGCCGGCGCCGCCACCCCGGAGCACCAAGGCGCTGCCGGACCCGCAGGCGGTGGCCATCCGGCGGGAGAGGCCGGCGGCGGCCGGCACGCGGCTGCGAAGGGCACCGTCGAGCGTCCCGCGAGCGAGCGAGCGGTCGCGGGTCGCAGCCGCGCCGGGGAGCGTCCTGCAAGCGCCGGCGGACGGAGCTCGCTCGGCTACGCCTCGGATGCCGAGTTCCTCGCGCGCCAGCGCGGGTTGCTCCTCGCCGAGCGCGCGACGTACGCCGAGCAGGCCGAGAGCCTTCGCGCGGAGGCGGAGTCCCTCGTCGAGGAGATGGAGCCGGGAGACACCCAGTTCGACGACGAGTCCGGCGAGGGGGGGACGGTGACGGTCGACCGGGAGCGCGACCTCGCGCTCAGCGCCCAGGCGACGGCGGCGGTCCAGGAGATCGACGACGCCCTGGCGAAGATCGAGCGAGGCACCTACGGATTGTGCGAGAGCTGCGGCGAGGTCATTCCCGCGGCGCGGCTCGAGGCGCTCCCCTACGCGCGGCTGTGCGTGGCGTGCAAGAGCGGAGGGCTCTCGCGCCGTTGAGCGGCGGCGGCGACGGGGGGGCGCGGCCCCGTCGCTCGCGGTGGCGCGTCCTGCTCATCGTCGCGGGGGCGGTCGTGGCAGCAGACCAGGCGACGAAGACGCTCGCGGTCGACGAGCTGGGCGCCCGGCCGGTGCACGTCCTCGGGCCGCTCTCGCTCCACCTCGCGTACAACACGGGCGTCGCCTTCTCGATCGGCGCGGGCTGGACGCTGCCGATCGTGCTCCTCGTCGCCGTCCTCGTCGGGGTGCTCCTCGGGTACGGGCGCTCGGTCGATGGCGCCGGCGCCGCCGCGGCGCTCGGCCTCGTCCTCGGGGGAGCGCTCGGAAACCTCGGCGACAGGCTCTTCCGCGGGCATGGGGGCGCCGTCGTCGACTTCGTCCGCGTCGGCTTCTGGCCGACGTTCAACCTTGCAGACGCTGCGATCGTCTGCGGCGGGGCGGTGCTCGCCTTCTCGATCTCGCGCCGGCCGCCTGCACGGCGCGCCCGCAGGTCCGGCCCGGCGTGATCGAGATCCCTGCGGGCCTCGAAGGCATGCGCGTCGACCGCGCCGTCGCGACGCTGACCGGGCTGGCGCGCGCCGAGGTGGCGCGGCTGCTCGATCGCGGGGGGGTCCGCCTGGAGGGCGTCGCCGTGAGCAGCGCGCACCGCCGGGTGGTGGCCGGGCAGAAGATCGAGATCGACCTCTCCGCGCCGGCCGGTGGAGCGCCGAGAGCTGGGGTCGAGCCGGAGGATGTCGAGGTCAGCGTCGTCTACGAGGATGCCGCCCTCGTCGTCGTCGACAAGCCGGCCGGCCTCGTCGTCCATCCCGGCGCCGGGCACGAGCGGCGCACCCTCGTCGCGGGTCTGCTGGCGCGCTATCCGGACCTGGCCGCTGCCGCCCGGCGCGGCGAGCTCGACCCGCTCCGGCCGGGCGTCGTCCACCGCCTGGACAAGGACACCTCCGGCCTCCTCGTCGTGGCGCGCTCCGAGAGCGCCCGGCGCTCGCTCGCCGTCCAGCTCGCCGATCGCACGATGGGCCGCACCTACCGGGCGCTGGCGATCGGGGCGATCCTGGAGGACTCAGGGGTGGTCGAGGCGCCGGTCGGCCGCTCGACCCGGGACCGAACGCTCATGGCGGTGACCGTGTCCGGGCGGCCTGCGCGAACCCGCTACGCGGTGCTGCAGCGCTACGTGCGCCCGGTCGCGTCGACGCTTCTGTCCGTGCAGCTGGACACCGGTCGGACCCACCAGATCCGCGTCCACCTTTCGGCCGTCGGTCATCCGCTCCTCGGGGATGCCCGGTACCGGGGCCGGCGACGCGAGCTGCCGCTCTCGAGGACGTTCCTCCACGCCGAGCGCCTGCGGCTCGTCCACCCCGTCTCCGGCGAGCCCATCGAGCTCGTCGCGCCGCTCCCGGCCGAGCTCGTCGAGGTGCTCGAACAGCTGTCCTGAAGGGTGACGGTCGGCCTCGACGGGTGGCCGCGACCCGTGCGGCGCTCATGCGGCGGGGTGGAACGCGGCGAGCTCCGGCTGGCTGGCAAGGAAGCGCAGCGCCGCCGCCTCGATGCTGCGGACGCGCCGGACTCCGATGCCGAGGGTGCGTGCCGTCGTCTCCAGCGAGGCCGGCGGCTCACCGCTCAGGCCGAAGCGGAGCCGCACGACGTCCCGGTCGAGGTCTGGAAGGCGGTCGATCGCGTTCTCGAGACTGGCCATCGCGACGCTCTCGGCGACGGTCTCGTCGACCGGCGGCTCGTCCGCCGCCAGCAGATCTCCGAGCGAGGCGGTGGCGTCGCTCGCGACGGGCTGGTCGAGGCTGGCGACCACCCGCGGCAAGTGGACCTGCGGCTCGTCGCCCTCACGCTCGGCGGCCGACTCGGCGGAGACAGCGTCCTCCGGGAGCCGGATCGCCCGCCCCTTGGACTGGACCGCCCGCTGCAGCGACTGGCGTATCCACCAGGTGGCGTACGTCGAGAACTTGAAGCCCCTGCGCCAGTCGAACTTCTCGACGGCGCGCATCAGGCCGAAGGTGCCTTCCTGGACGAGGTCGACGAGGTCGACGCCCCGTCCCTGGTAGCGGCGGGCCCAGTGCACGACGAGCCGGAGGTTCGCCGCGACCATCTCGGAGCGCGCGGCCTCGTCGCCCTGCTCGACGCGTTGCGCCAGCGCGACCTGCTCCTCGGCGGTGAGCAGCGGGTGCCGGCCGATGTCGTCGAGGAGGAGTCGCATCAGGTCGGGGCCCGACCCGAGCCGCTCTGTGACCTCTTCAGCGAATGCCGTGGTGGGGATCGTCCTGTCTCCTTCGTTCGCACGGCCGGGTGGCAGGCGTTCGGCCAGCCCCTCGAGCCCCTCTAAGGTTGCAACGTTCACAACGCCACCACGGTGCAGAAGATTCCTTCGCGCCGCTCCCAAGAGCACTCCCGTGCCGGCTCGGCCGGCGGGCAGGGGCCGGATGTCCAGCGAGCGATCTGTGAGAGCAGCTTCCAACGACCTCCCCGACGGCGCGCGAGCGGCGGATGTTGAGGCGCGCCGCCGCCCGGGAGGGGTCGGCCCGCCGACGAGCATCGTCCTCGTCCGCCACGGCGCCACGGAATGGAGCCGCAACGGCCGGCACACGAGCCGCACAGACCTGCCTCTCGACGGGGGCGGGCGCGAGGACGCGGCGGCGATCGGGACGAGGCTGCAGCGGCGCCGGTTCGCGCTGGTCATGACCAGCCCGCGCAGGCGAGCGCGTGAGACGTGCGACCTCGCCGGCTTCGGGGCCCGCGCCGAGGTTCTCGAGGAGCTCGCCGAGTGGGACTACGGCGACTACGAGGGATTGACGACGGCCGAGATCAGGGAGCGCCAGACCGGCTGGACGGTCTTCCGGGACGGCTGTCCCGGCGGGGAGTCGCCGGAGGAGGTCGGCGCGCGGGCCGACCGCGTGCTCGAGAAGCTCGCCTTGCGGCCCGACGGCGACGCCGGACAGGCGGTGCTGCTCTTCTCCCACGGGCACTTCCTCCGGGTCCTTGCTGCGCGCTGGCTGCGGCTCGCATCGGGCGAGGGACGCCACTTCGCCCTCGACGCCGGCAGCATCTCGGAGATCGGCTTCGAGCGCGAGGTGCCCGCGATGCTCACCTGGAACAGCTGAGCGCTCAGTCGAGCGGTCCGACCACCTCGGTGCCCGAGCGGGCTCGGGCGACGATGTCGGCAAGCGTGAACCCGTCGAGGTGGTGGCGCATGTGCTCGCCGACCTCCGACCAGATCGCCAGGAGGACGCACTGCCCCTCGTGGTCGCACGCCCCGTTCTCGTGGGGCGCGCCGAAGTCCCCGACCACGATCGGGCCGTCGACGGCGCCGACGATCGCGCCGAGGGTGATCTCCTCGGCCGGACGCGCGAGCACGTAGCCGCCGCCGACGCCGCGCTTCGATCGCACGAGGCCGGCGCCTTTCAACGCGAGGAGGATCTGCTCGAGGTAGGGCTGAGGGAGGCCGGTGCGCTCCGCGATGTCGCGGACGGACGTCGGCGTCGGGTCGTCGGCGCGCAGAGCCAGCGACAAGAGCGCCCGGCTCGCGTAGTCGCCCCGTGTCGAGACCTTCACCGAGAGTCCTTCTTCGCCGGGCGATCGTGCCGGGTCGCGCACGCCGCCCTCCGCACCTCACCATCGTACGGCCTGCTCGGCGCTCGTCGTATGCTCGGTCGGATGGACAAGGCGGGGCGTGGCGCGGGCCTGGTGGCCGCCGCCGACCCCGCCCTCCCCCTCGTTCCCGACTACGGCGGGGCCTGCCTGAGCGAGGTGGTCCCGCTCCTGCTCGGCCTGCTCGACGGCGCCTCGGCAGGGAGCTCCACGACGGGCAGCACCGGAGCACGCGGCGCCCCGGCGGGAAGTGGCGACGGCGCGGGAAGGCTCCCGTCGTGGGCGCCGACCGAGCTCGCCCGGGCGCGCCAGGTCGTGCTCCTCGTGCTGGACGGGCTGGGCTGGGAGCAGCTCGAGGAGCGAGGCGACCGCGCGCCGACGCTCGCAGCGATGCGGGGCGGACCGATCACCTCCGTCGCGCCGACGACGACGGCGAGCGCCCTCACGTCGCTCGCTGTTGGACTGCCGCCGGCGGCGCACGGCGTCGTCGGCTACCGGATCGCCGAGGGCCGGAGCGTCCTCAACGTCCTCAAGTGGGCCACCGCGGAGGGCGACGCGCGCCGGCGCGTCCCGCCGGGCTCCGTCCAGGCGAGCCCTCCGTTCCTCGGGCGGCGCTGCCCCGTCGTCACCCGGGCCGAGTTCGCCGGCAGCGGGTTCACCGAGGCGCATCTCTCCGGGGCGCCGATCTTCGGCTGGAGGGTGTCCTCGAGCCTGGCCGTCGAGGTCGGCCGGCTCGTTCGAGCCGGCGAGCGCTTCGTCTACGCCTACTACGACGGCGTCGACAAGGTTGCCCACGACACCGGGCTCGGCGAGCACTACGGCGCCGAGCTGCGCGCCGCCGACCGGCTCGTCGCAGACCTGCTGGCCGTCCTGCCGCGGGACTGCGCGCTCGCCGTGACCGCCGACCACGGCCAGGTCGAGGTCCGCTCGGCGCCGATCGAGCTCGACGGGTCGGTGTCCGCGGACGTCGAGCTGCTCTCGGGCGAGGCGCGCTTTCGCTGGCTGCACGCGCGTCCCGGTGCCGCCGAACGACTCGCGGGGCGCTGCCGGGACCTCTACGGCGACGTCGCCTGGGTCCGGACGCGCGCCGAGGTGGTCGCCGAACGGTGGCTCGGGGAACCCCCGGCGCCCAAGGTGGCGCGCCGGCTCGGGGACGTGGCGCTCGTCGCCCGCGAACCGGTGGCCTTCTTCGACCCGGCCGACACCGGCGAGCTTCGGCTCGTGTCCCGGCACGGCTCGCTCACCTCGGCGGAGATGCTCGTGCCGTTCCTCGCGTCGCTGCAGTGAGGCCCTACACGAGGCGGGGCGACGACGGCACGACCGGCCTCTACGGCGTCGGGCGGGTACCGAAGACGAGCGCAGTGATCGAGGTGCTCGGAAGCGTCGACGAGGCCCAGGCCGCCATCGGCGTCGCTCGCGCCGAGGCCGGCCGTGGCGGGGAGCTCGACGTGCTCCTGCTCGAGCTCGAAAGGGAGCTCTGGGTCCTGATGGCGGAGGTCGCGAGCGCCCCGGAGCGCCGTCGGGACCTCGTGGCCGGCTCGACGAAGGTGGACGAGACCATGGTCGCCGCGCTCGAGAGGCGCATCGACGCCGCATGCGAGCGTCTCGATCTCGAGCGGGGCTTCGCCGTGCCCGGCGGGACGCGCCTGTCGGCGACGCTCGACCTCGCCCGCGCCGTCGTCCGGCGCGCGGAGCGCGCCGCCGCCGGGCTCGACCTCGCCTCGTCGTCGGTCGTTCCCTACCTCAACCGCCTCTCGGACCTGTGCTGGGCGCTCGCTCGCTCGGCGGAGGGCGAGCACCTGAGGATGGACGACCTCGCCAACAAGCCGCCGGCGATGCCGGCGGGAGAGGAGCGCAGCCAGCCATGACGACGGTCGGCGTGCCGGAGCGGCCGGGGGAGGTCGAGGTCGTGGCGAGCTTCGCCTCGTCGCCGCTCGGCGAGGCGCCAGGCGCCGGGCTCGACATCGAGCTCTGCCGGATCCAGGGCTTCGACGCGGCGCTCGACACGGCCGCCGTCCTCGGCCGGCCGGTGCCCGGCCAGCCGGCCGAAGTCGTCGCGGGGCTCGGCCCCGTGGCGCGCGTCGATGCCGAGGCGATCCGGCGGGCGGCCGCGGCGGCGCTCAGGACGGCCGCGGGCGCGTCCTCCCTCCGGATGGACCTCACCGGCGTCGCGCCCCCGGGTCTCTCGGCCGAGGAGGTTGCCCGAGCCGCCACGGAGGGCGCCCTGCTCGCCGCTTACCGGTTCGAACGGTACAA
>JAKAOD010000074.1 GCA_021823365.1 Actinomycetes bacterium
TCTCTGCGCACGTTCCGGGCTGGTCCACAGCTCGGCGACGCGCCGTGCGAGCTCCTTCGACGTCGCTGCGGCCGAACCCGAGAGCTCGACGAGGAAGCCGGTGGCGCCGTCCTCGACGAGGGTCGTGAGCCCGCCGACGGCCGACGCGACGACGGGCACGCCACAGGCGGCGGCCTCCAGTGCCACGAGCCCGAAGGACTCGGACCTGCTCGGCACGAGACACGCGTCCGCCGCCCGGTAGTAGGTCGAGAGCAGCTCGCGCGACTGCGGCGGCACGAATCGGACGCGCCGCTCGAGGCTGCCGGAGCGCACGAGCTCGCGCAGGCGCGCGCGCTCGCCCGGCCCCTCAGGCCCGCTCGGCCCCCCGACGAGGACGAGCTCCGATCCCTCGATCCCGAGCGCGTCGAGTGCCTCCAGGCAGCCGAGCGCGGCGCCGGCTCCCTTCAGCGGCTGGATCCTGCCGACGAAGAGGACCAGCGGGCCGAGCGGCGCGAGACCGAGCGCCTGGCGCGCCTGGCGCCGGTCACCGGGCGAGAAGACGGCCCGATCGACACCGGGCGCCACGATCTCGATCCGGGCAGGGTCGGCGCCGTAGAGCTCGGCGAGCTGGTCGGCCTCGACCGCGCAGCTCGCGAGGAGGGCGTCGGCGCATCCGACGACCTCGGCCTCCGCCAAGGCGCGTCTGCCGGCCGACCCGCCGTCTCGTTCCTCCGGCGCGACCTCGGCCTTCACGCGGTCGAGCGTGTGGAACGTCGCGACGAGCGGCAGCCCGAGGCGGTGCTTGAGCGCGTGGCCGGCGACGCCGGAGAGCCAGTAGTTCGCGTGCAGCGCATCGGCCGGGGAGCCAGATCTCGCCTGCTCCGCCAGGAGGGTGGCGACACGGTCGGCGTAGGCCGGGACGAGCCTCCACAGCTCCGACTTCTCGACCTCGCAACTGGGCCCGGCCTCGACGTGGTGCACGACGAAGCCCGGCTCGACCTCGACGAGCGGCGGGTCCCTGCGTCCGTTCGCCCGCGTGTAGACGTCGCAGGCGACGCCGGCCCGGGCGAGCGCAGAGGAGAGCTCGCGCACGTAGACGTTCATCCCACCGCCGTCGCCGACGCCGGCCTGGGCGAGTGGCGAGGTGTGCATCGAGAGCACGGCGAGCCGGCGCATTCCCGCCGAGCGTACCGGCTCGGCCCGGCGATCAGGCCCCCTTGCCCGGCGCCTCGCGACCGCCGGCGCCGCCTCGGCCGCTCGCCGAGCCGGCGTGGCGATAGGACCAGTAGACGCGGACGAGCGCCTGGCGCTGCTCCTCGCTCAGGAACGGGTCGGCGAGGATGCGCCGGTCGAGGTCGTCCTCCACAGGCCGGTCTTCGAGGATCCCGGCCTCGACGTAGAGCGTCTCGGCCGAGATCCGAAGCGCCCGTGCGAGCTGCTGGAGGATCTGGGCGGAGGGCTTCCGAAGGCCCCGCTCGATCTGGCTCAGGTAGGGGTTGGAGACACCGGCGAGCTCCGAGAGCCGCCGGAGCGAGAGGCTGGCGACGGCGCGTTGCTGGCGGATGAAGCCCCCGATGTCGCCCAGGTGGTCTCGCCGCCCGGGCGGCCCGACGGTCACCGCGTCACCGCCCCCACGGCAAGGCGCTCCCGCGGCGCCCCCAGATGGCCTCCTGCGGGCCCCGGACGCAGGCGGCCGGCGGCCCACGCGGGCGCGTAGCGGTACCAGGCCCTCCCGACGGCGAGCTCGCGCGGCACCGGGCCGAAGCTGCGGCTGTCCCGGCTCGCGGCGGGGTTGTCGCCGAGGACGACGATGCTCCCTCCGCGCGCGGAGCCGACGCGCTTGACGATCAGTCGCCCGGACGCCTCGGGGTCTCGGACGACGGCGAGGTCGCCGGGGGTGAGCCTCGGTCCCCGGCGCCCGAAGAGCCGGCGCGCGACGAGCAGCCGGTCGCCGGGCGCGAGTCCCGGCAGCATGCTCGGCCCCTCGACCTCCACCCGCTTCGCGCACAGCGCCCACCACGCCAGAAAGCTCGCGAGCGACACCGCGAGCGAGCTCCCGACGAGCGCGCCGCCACCGAGCGTGCGCCGGGGACGGGTGGTGCCGCGACGATGGACGGTAGTGTCGGAGCCGTCGCCTTCCGCGGCGACAGCACCCCGCCCGTCAGGGGAGCTCGGCATCGGAGACCCAAGGAGACCTGGCATGCAGCTGACCTCGCGCCTTTTCACCGTAGTCGACCGCTTCCGCTCCCCCGAGACGGCCCATGCCCACTGCGACCTGCCCTGCGGCGTCTACGACCCGGCCCAGGCGCGCATCGAGGCCGACTCGGTGAAGGCGATCATGGAGAAGTGGCACGCGTCGGAGGACCCGGTGTTCCGCGAGCGCGCGACCACCATCAAGGAGGAGCGGGCCGAGCTCGTCAAGCACCACCTCTGGGTCCTATGGACCGACTACTTCAAGCCCGAGCACCTCGAGAGGTACCCGCAGCTCCACGATCTGTTCTGGAAGACGACGAAGGCGGCCGGCGAGGCGAAGAAGACGAACGACGTCGCCGTCGCGACGAGGCTGCTCGACGGGATCGCCGAGATCGACAAGATCTTCTGGGAGACGAAGAAGGCCTGACGAGGCCACCGGCTCCTGGCGGCCGCGCCGCCGATCCCGCCTGGCCCGCCGGCACTGAGCCCCGGCGGGAAGGTCGCGAAGCCCGCCTATCCGGCGGGGCTCGAAGGCAGGCCGTCGGCCGCGACGCCAGGAGGCAGCGACTCGGCCTCGAGCCGCTCGACGGCGCCCTCGACACGGTCGATCACCTCACGGACCGAGCGCAGCACCTCCTCGGCCCGGGCGAGCGCGGCGTCCACCCGCCGAGCCTAACTTCCGCCCGACCCCGGCGGCTCCGCGGCGCGCCGTGGCTCGCACCCGCGGTCACCTCCCGATCGGGCTCATGTCCCGGTAGCGATCGCCCGCGGCGGCCCCCTTCGGGATCTGCTCGTCGAGGAAGGCGAGGTCCTCGGCGCCGAGCTCGACGCCGAGCGCGCCGAGGTTGTCGTCGAGGTAGGCGAGGTGCTTCGTGCCCGGGATCGGCACGACGTCCTCCCCCCGCGAGAGCACCCAGGCGATCGCCACCTGCGCCGCGGTGCAGCCCTTGCGCTTGGCGAGATCGCCGACGGCACGTGCCAAGGCCAGGTTCGCCTCGAGGTGCCCGGCCTCAAAGCGCGGATTGGCACGGCGGAAGTCGTCCTCGGCCAGCTCCTCGGCCGAGGTGATCTGCCCCGTCAGGAAGCCGCGGCCGAGCGGGCTGTAGGCGACGAAGCCGATGCCGAGCTCGCGCACGGTCGGGAGCACCTCGTCCTCGCAGTCGCGGCTCCAGAGGCTGTGCTCGGACTGGAGCGCCGAGATCGGGTGGACGGCGTGCGCCCGCCGGATCGTCGCCGGGGCGGCCTCGGAGAGCCCGAGGAAGCGCACCTTGCCCGCCGTCACGAGCTCCGACATGGCGCCGACGGTCTCCTCGATCGGGACCTTCGGGTCGACGCGGTGCTGGTAGTAGAGATCGATGACCTCGACGCCGAGGCGCACCAGGGAGGCATCGCAGGCCTGCCGGACGTACTCCGGCCTCCCGTTGATCCCGAGCCGGGTGCCGTCGGGAAGGCGCTGGTTGCCGAACTTCGTCGCCAGCACGACCTCGTCCCGCCGCTCGGCGATCGCCCGCCCGACGAGCTGCTCGTTCGTGAACGGGCCGTACATGTCCGCCGTGTCGACCAGCGTGACGCCGAGGTCGAGGGCGCGATGGATCACCGCGGTCGACTCGTCGTCGTTCGAAGGGCCGTAGAACTCGCTCATCCCCATGCAGCCGAGACCGACCGCCGAGACGACGAGCCCCTCGTCCCCGAGAGCCCGGAGCTCCATCGCGACCTCCTCCGGCCCGCGCCCTCGGCAGGCCCCGGCGGAAGGCTACCGACGCCAAGGGTGCGAGGGCCCGTTGACGCCCGGGCGGCTCAGGTTTTAAGTTCAAGACTTGAACGAACTCGGTCCGCCAGACGCCGGCCGGGCGTCGAGGCCGCCCGAGGCGGGAGGAGGAGCCATGCCCGGATCACCGACTCGCGACGACAGGTTCTCCTTCGGGCTCTGGACCGTCGGATGGCAGGCGCGGGACCCTTTCGGCGACGCGACGCGCCCGCCGCTCGACGCCGTCGAGGCCGTCCACAGGCTGGCGGAGCTCGGCGCCTACGGCGTCACCTTCCACGACGACGACCTCGTGCCTTTCGGCTCGCCCACGGCCGAGCGCGAGGGGAGGATCAAGCGCTTCCGTGCCGCGCTCGACGCGACGGGCCTCGTCGTGCCGATGGTCACGACGAACCTGTTCACCCATCCGATGTTCAAGGACGGCGCCTTCACGAGCAACGACCGGGGCGTGAGGCGCTACGCGCTGCGCAAGGTGATGGCCAACCTCGACCTTGCCGCCGAGCTCGGGGCTCGGACGTACGTCTTCTGGGGCGGTCGCGAGGGGTCGGAGACCGACGCGGCGAAGGACGTCCGGTCCGCCCTCGAGCGCTACCGCGAGGCCATCGACACGCTCGCCGCCTACGTCGTCGACCGCCGCTACCAGATCCGCTTCGCCATCGAGCCGAAGCCCAACGAGCCGCGGGGCGACATCATCCTCCCGACGGTCGGGAGCGCGCTCGCGTTCATCTCCTCGCTCGAGCACCGCGAGATGGTGGGCGTCAATCCCGAGGTCGGCCACGAGCAGATGGCGGGGATGAACTTCGTCCACAGCGTCGCCCAGGCGCTGTGGCACGGAAAGCTGTTCCACATCGACCTCAACGGGCAGCACGGCGCCAAGTACGACCAGGACCTGGTC
Source organism: Actinomycetes bacterium (assembly GCA_021823365.1). The sequence continues at coordinate 4,833 of JAKAOD010000074.1, forward strand.
TTCGGCCACGGCGATCTGCTGAGCGCCTTCTTCCTCGTCGACCTGCTCGAGCACGGCGCCCCAGGCGGCGGGCCCGCCTACGACGGGCCGAGGCACTTCGACTACAAGCCGTTCCGAACTGAGGACGCCGAGGGAGTGTGGGCGTCGGCGGCGGCGAACATGCGTACCTATCTGCTCCTCAAAGAGCGCGCCGCCAGCTTCCGCGCCGATCCGGAGGTCCAGGCGGCACTTCGGGCGAGCCAGGTCGGCGAGCTCGGGACGCCGACCCTCGCCGAGGGCGAGACCTTCCGCGAGCTGCTCGCCGACCCAGACGCCTACGAGCGGTTCGACGTCGAGGAGGCCGCTGCCCACGGCTACGGCTTCGCCCGCTTGGACCAGCTGGCCGTCGAGCACGTCCTCGGGGCGCGCTGAGCGCGCGCCCGGTCGGCCCGTCGGGCCCGGTCGGTCTCGCAGGCCAAGCCGGCCAGGCGAGCGCGGTCCCACCAGTCGGTCCGGCCCGCCCGGAAGCGCTCCGCCGGGCCAACCTCGCGCTCGTCCTTCGCGAGGTCGCCGTAGGCGGCCGACCGCCGCGGGCTCGGCTCGCCGAGCGGACGGGCCTCACGAAGGCGACGGTCTCGAACCTCGTCGACATCCTCGTCTCGTCGGGGCTCCTCGTCGAGGACCGGCCGGAGGCTGGCGCCGTCGGTCGGCCGGGGAGCCCGATCGGCCTCAGCCCTGCCGGACCTGCCGGGCTCGGCGTCGAGGTGAACGTCGACTACGTCTCGGCGTGCCTCGTCGACCTTGCCGGGGAGGTCCTCGAGACGTTCACGGTGGACGGCGACAACCGGCGGCGTCGAGGCGAGCACGTCGTCCGGCGGGCCGCGGCCGCCGCGTCCGCGTGCCTGGCCGCGCCGTCCGCCGCCGGCCGCCAGCTGGCCGGGATCGGCCTCGCCCTCCCCGGTCTCGTCGATTCCTCCGGGGTGCTCCGCCGCGCACCCAACCTGCCCGCGCTCGAGGGCGAGGACGTCGCTGCCCGCCTCGCCCACGCTCTCGGGCGCGGCGGCTCGCCCGTCGTCGCCGGCAACGAGGCGAACCTCGCCGCAGTCGCAGAGATCTTCTCCAGCGGGGAGGCGCGCCGCGACTTCGTCCTGGTGTCGGGGGAGATCGGCGTCGGCGCCGGGATCGTCGTCGACGGCGAGATCTTCCGAGGAGTGCGAGGGCTCGCCGGTGAGATCGGCCACGTCCTCGTCGACCCTGCCGGGCCGCGCTGCAGCTGCGGCGCCAGGGGGTGCCTCGAGCAGGTCGCCGGCCAGGACGCCCTGCTCGCAGGGGCGGGGATCGCGCCCGGCGCACGCCGGGCGGGACGCGCCCTCGCCGAGCGCGCCCTCGCCGGCGACAGGCGCGTCGGCGCGGCGATCGAGCGGGGCGGCCGGGCGCTCGGGGTCGCCCTCGCCGCGCTCGTCAACCTCCTCGACATCCCTCTCGTCGTGCTCGGGGGCGTCTACGCCGAGATCTCGCCCTGGCTCGTCGCGCCGCTGGCGAGAGAGCTCGACCGACGCGTCGTCGCCGGCGCCTTCGCCCCGGTCGAGGTCACTACCTCCTCCCTCGAGGGCGCTGCGGCTCGTGGTGCCGGCGCCGTAGCCCTGAGGTGGATCCTCGACGACCCCGCCAACTGGCGCGCCCGATCCTCGGCCGCGGGCTGAAGGCAAGCGACGGGGGCCTCCGCCGACCCCGGAGCGCGCGTGGCCCAAGGTAGCCTCCGGTCGAGCCACGGCCGCCGAGGTCCGAAATTGCCGAGCAGCCACGACAATCCAGGCCGTGCCGACCGCGCCGTCGTGACCGGGCGGGGCGCCACGCGCCGCTCGCGCCGCATCCGTGCACGGCGGCGGCGCGCCGTCGCGGCGGCGGTCGGCGCTGCAACGCTCGGCGCGGTGCTCGCCGTGGCGCTGCCCGGTGGGCGCGGGCCGCAGACCGCGGGGAGCGCCAAGGCCGGGAGCGCGGCATCGGGCTCGGGACCTCGGTCAACCGGAGGCACGGGGGCCCGGCAGAGCGGGGAGGGGAGGGCGAGCCGGGCGATGACCGTCGAGAGCCCGGCGGGTGCGGCGATCGACCCGGCGATCTTCACCCCGGGCTCGTGCGTCGCGTTCTCCCCGACGAAGGGCCGGCCGCGGGCGACGGTGTTCCTGGACGCCGGCCACGGCGGGCGCGACCCGGGCGCGATCGGGACGACGAGCTCGGGCCGGACGATCTACGAGGCAGACCTCACCCTTCCCGTCGAGCTCGACACCGCCACGATGCTGAGGGAGGCGGGGCTCAGAGTCGTCGTCTCGCGCACCCGCCAGACCCAGGTCGCCAGGGCGGGCAAGGGCGACATCTCCGGCGGCGTCTTCACCGTCAAGGGCGAGCAGCACGAGATCGCCTCCCGCGACCTCTGCGCCAACCTCGCGGGGGCGAGGCTGCTCGTCGGGATCTACTTCGACGCCGGCGGGTCGCCGTCCGACGCCGGGAGCATCGCCGCCTACGACCGGGCGCGACCGTTCTGGCGCGCCAACCTCCGTCTCGCCACGCTCGTGCAGCGCGACACGCTGGCGGCCATGAACGCCCACGGCTGGCAGATCCCCGACGACGGCGTGTCCACCGACGTCTACCTCGGCGGCCCGCCCCTCTCTGCGGCCGGCGCCGCCTATGGCCACCTCGTCCTGCTCGGCCCGGCGTTCCGCCGGATCTTCACGACGCCGAGCACCATGCCGGGGACCATCGTCGAGCCGCTGTTCATCACCGACCCGTTCGAGGGGACGATCGCGTCGAGCCGCGTCGGCCAGCACGCCATCGCCGCCGGGATCGCCCGCGGCATCGAGCAGTACCTGCGACTCCGCTGATCGGCTCTCGCTCGGCCGATCCGCTTTCCCTCGGCCGATCCGCTCTCGCCCCGCCGATCCCGCTCCGGTTCAGGCGCCGGGGGGAATCGACACCGAGAGGGGGTGGCGCCAGACGAGGACGAGGTAGCCGTCGACAGCGGTCGTCTCGGCCGGGGGCCCGAAGGTCGCCGTGGCGCTCTGCCTGTCGACGCCGCCGAAGGGCAGCGCCGGGTTGTAGACGAGGAACTGGAAGGTCTGCCCCTCGTACCACGTGCCCGAAGCGTTCCTCGTGTAGGCGAGGATCCTGCCCGCCGGGAGGGCCGTCACCGGTCGGACGACCACGGCTCCCCTGCTCTCGACCGTCACGATCGACGCGCTCCAGTAGTCGCCTATCCCCTGGGTGAGCCCGTGCGCGGCGAGGTAGGCGCCGAGGGCGCGCGCCGGCTGGGGCGGGTCCGGCTGGCGAAGGGCGTAGCCCGTCCCGGCGGCGAGGCAGCACACGGCGAGGCCGCCGAGCCCGGCGAGCGCCGCCGCCGGTGCACCCCGCGCGAGCAGGACGGCCAGTCTCGCGACTCCCCGCCCCGCGAGCACGGCCCCGAATATCGCCGAGGCGGTGAGGTAGCGGGCATAGGGGGGGAGGGACGCCGGAGTGAGGTAGACGAAGACCGCGAGGTCGGCGAGGAAGGCCAGCAGCAGCATGTCGTCGAGCCGCCATGCCTCCTCGTCGTCCCGGGCCCCGCGCCGCCCCGCCACGAGCGCGGTGACAAGCCGCACGGCGGCGGCGGCGACCCCTGCGAGCAGGGCGACGAGCCCGACGACGTGGACCGCGAGCAGCGCCGACGGCATACCCCCGGAGCCGAAGCCGGCGCTGCCGAATCCGAACAGCCGTGCGCCGTAGACGCCGACGAGCCGCAGGTTGGTCACCATCTCCCGGAACGATGCCGTCGGCGCCGGCTTGTTGATCGTGTAGGTGCCGACGAGCTTGGCGAGCTCACGGCCGGCGAGGGCGAGGACGGCGCCGCAGGCGGCGGCCGACACGGCGCCGACCCCGGCCCGCGCCTCGCGCCGCCGCACCATCGCGAGCACGCCGCCGCCAAGCATCGGAGCCGCGCCGAAGACGAGCATCTGCAGGTCGCCGACGGTCCCGGCGGCGAGGAGCACGACGGCGAGGAGCCAGCGAGCCCGTCCGGGCCGGTAGCGGCGTACGCAGGCGAAGGCGAGGAGTGAGTACAGCGCCGTGCCGACGTGCAGCGGGCCCTGCAGGAAGAAGAAGGCGAGGGCGTGGGAGGGCAGGGCGAGCAGTGCCACGACGGTCGCGCCGCCGGCGAGCGCGGCGACACCCCGGTTCCGGCCGGCCGCGAGCCAGGCGCCGACGGCGACGACGAGCGCTGCGATGATCGCCGGCACGGCCTGCAGCAGCTCGGGCCGGACGCCGACCGCGAGCACCGCGAGCGCGTAGAACGGCACGTCGACCCACCAGAAGGAATCGAACGAGAGGAACCAGTGCTTCAGCGTGAGCTGCCCGGCGCTGAGCGCCTTGCCCTCGAGCACCACCGTCGCGCCGTCGGAGTTCCCCGGGACGGCATGGACCGAGGTCGCGTAGAGCAGCACCAGGAGCCCTGCGACGACGAGCACCCACGCCGCGGCGGCGAGCGCGGGGCGACCCCAGTGGGCGGGCCGGACGAAGCGCTCGAGGTCGCGCGCCCCACCGAGTCGGGTCGACGACATGCGGGCACGGTAGCCACCCGGCGGGCGGTCCTGCCAGGGACGAGGCGCTCGGCGGCGTCTAGCCGGGCGGGCGACCCCGGGCGTGCGGCATCGCCTCGGCGCTCGCGACGTGGAGGACGGCGTTGATCAACGCGAGATGGGTGAGCGCCTGGGGGAAGTTCCCGAGGTGCCGGCCGGTCCGTGCGTCCAGCTCCTCGGCATAGAGGCCGAGCGGGCTCGCAGCCGCGAGGAGCCGCTCGCAGAGGGCGCGTGCCCGCGCCGTCTCGCCGATCTCAGCGAGCGCCGAGACAAGCCAGAACGAGCAGGTGGTGAAGCTCCCCTCGGGCTGATCGAGGCCGTCGTCGGTCGCAGCGGTGCGGTAGCGGAGCACCAGGTCGTTGACGGTCAGCTCCTCGGCGATCCCGAGCACCGTGGCACGGCATCGGGGATCGTCGGGCGGGAGGAAGCGGACGAGCGGGACGAGGAGCAGCGAAGCGTCGAGCTCCCCCGAGCCGTAGTGCTGCGTGAAGCGTCCCCTGGCGTCTACGCCGCGGGCGCAGACGTCGGCGTGGATCTCATCCGCGGCCGCCCGCCATCTGAGAGCCCTCGCAGCGTCGCCGTGCAGGGCCGCGAGGCGCGAGCCGCGGTCGGCGGCCACCCAGCACAGATCGGA
>JAKAOD010000075.1 GCA_021823365.1 Actinomycetes bacterium
TCCGATCTTACTCGAGAAGGCGGCCGACGCGGCCTGGGGCAGCTCCGAGGGGAGGTTGCCGGCGCCGACGATCGTGACGCCGCCCGGCGTCTCGACCCTGCTCCCCGGCCTCGAGCCCTCGACGTTGCCGCCCAGCTCGCTCGATCCGAGGTCGACGAGCACCGATCCCGGGCGCATCCGCTCGACGGCGTGCGCCGTGACGAGCCTCGGCGGTGGGCGTCCGGGAACCTGGGCCGTCGTGATGACGACGTCGAAACGGGCGACCAGCTCGTCGAGCTCTCGCTGCTGGGCGGCCTGCTCCTCGGGCGAGAGCGCACGGGCGTAGCCGCCCTCGCCGCCGGCGGGGCCGACCGAGCGCAACTCGAGCCAGCGCGCCCCCACTGACTCGATCTCCGCCCTGGTCTCCGGACGGACGTCGTAGCCGGTCACCACCGCGCCGAGCCGGCGGGCGGTCCCCATCGCCTGGAGCCCCGCGACGCCGGCGCCGAGCACGAGCACCTCGGCAGGCTTGGCGGTGCCTGCCGCCGTGATGAGGAGGGGGAAGAACCGGCCGAGCGTGTCCGCGGCGATCAGCGCCGCCTTGTAACCGGCGACGTTGGCCTGGGAGGTGAGGGCGTCCATCGCCTGGGCCCGGCTGAGCGTTCGCGGCAGCATGTCGAGGCTGATCGCCGTGACGCCGCGCTCGGCGAGCGAGAGCGCGAGACGGGGGTCGGCGAGCGGGCGGAGCATCCCGACGAGGAACTGCTCCTTGCGGATCCGGCCGACGAGCTCGCCGGTCGGAGCCGAGACGGTGACGAGCACGTCGGCGCGCTCGAGGAGCTCCCCCTCGTCGAGCACCGCCACCCCGGCGCCCGCGAACTCGCCGTCGGAGATCCGTGCGCAGGCGCCGGCGCCTTCCTCGACGAGCAGGTCGATCCCGGCCGGCGCGAGCTTGGGCGCGGCCGCCGGCACGAGGGCGACGCGGCGCTCGCCGGCGGCACGCTCCTTCAGCGCAGCGACGGCGAGGCGCCCTCCGGGGCGCGTGGCGGCGACCGTCGACTCGACTGCGTGGCTCACTGGCTGCTCCTGTCTCGGACGGGGGTCGCCCCCCACCTTCGTCGTCCCGGGACCGCCGGGCACAGGGGCGAAGGTCCATACGAGCTACTTTTGGCCCGGCGAGAGACGAGGGACGAGGAGGCGCGCCAATGGGCGTCGACATCGCAGCGCTGCTCGGCGAGGAGGCCGACGACCTGCTCAACCACAAGAGCACGACCATCGCCCAGGAGCAGCTTCACCTGCCCGGACCCGACTATGTCGACAGGGTCTTCGCGGCTACCGACCGGTCCGTCGCGGTGCTGCGCAACCTCGAGACGACGTTGCGGCACGGCCGCCTCGGCGGCACCGGCTACCTCTCGATCCTCCCCGTCGACCAGGGCATCGAGCACTCCGGGGCGGCGAGCTTCGCCAAGGAGCCGGCGTACTTCGACCCGGCGGCGATCGTCGAGCTGGCCATCGCCGCGGATTGCAACGCCGTGGCATCGACGCTCGGGGTGCTCGGCGCGGTCGCACGGCGCTACGCCCACAAGATCCCCTTCATCGTCAAGCTCAACCACAACGAGCTGCTCACCTATCCGGCCAAGCACGACCAGGTGCTCTTCGCCTCGGTGCGCCAGGCGGTCGACCTCGGTGCCGTCGGGGTGGGGGCGACCATCTACTTCGGTTCCGACCAGTCGACCCGCCAGATCCAGGAGGTCGGCGCAGCCTTCGCCGAGGCGCACCGTCTCGGGCTGTACACCGTGCTCTGGACCTACCTGCGCAACGAGGCGTTCAAGGCACCCGCGGCCGACTACCACCTCTCCGCAGACCTCACCGGCCAGGCGAACCATCTCGGCGTGACGATCGAGGCTGACATCATCAAGCAGAAGCAGCCGGTGAACAACGGCGGCTACACGGCGATCGGCTTCGGCAGGACCGACCCGCGCGTCTACACCGAGCTCACGACGAACCACCCGATCGACCTCACCCGCTGGCAGGTTGTGAACTGCTACATGGGGAGGATCGGGCTCATCAATTCCGGCGGCGAGTCCGCGGGCGCCAACGACCTCGCCGAGGCGGTCCGCACGGCGGTGATCAACAAGCGTGCTGGCGGCATGGGACTCATCCTCGGACGCAAGGCGTTCCAGCGACCGGTCGCCGAGGGCGTCGAGATCATCCACGCCGTCCAGGACGTCTATCTCGACCCCGGGGTGACCGTCGCATGAGCGGGGTGTGCCCGAGGGGCGGGTAGCATCTCGGCTCGGCCCGACCGGACGTGGCCGGTCGGCGCCGCAACGGGGCAGCGCTCGGCGTGGCTGCTCGCGCCCCGGAGCCTCGACGAGGAGGCATGCATCATGACCAGCACCGCCGACCGGAGCGGAGTCCGCGACGTCGAGTCGCTTCCAAGCGCCGTGATCCGCTTCGCTGGCGACTCCGGCGACGGGATGCAGGTCACCGGCGACCAGTTCACGACCGAGTCGGCGATCCTCGGCAACGACTTCGTGACGTTGCCGAACTTCCCGGCGGAGATCAGGGCGCCGGCGGGGACCCTCGCCGGCGTGTCCGCCTTCCAGGTCCACGTCGCGGACCACGACATCCTCACGCCGGGCGACACCCCGACCGTGCTCGTCGCGATGAACCCCGCGGCGCTCAGGGCCAATGTCGCCGACATGGCGCCCGGCGGCACGATCATCGTCAATGCCGACGCGTTCGACGAGCGCGCGGTCGCCAAGGCCGGCTACGCCTCGAGCCCGCTCGAGGACGGGAGCCTCGCGGGCTACCGGGTCTACGAGGTGCCGATGACGGGCCTCACGCTCGAGGCCTGCAAGCCCACCGGGGCCAAGCCCCGGGACGCCGAGCGGAGCAAGAACTTCTTCGCGCTCGGCCTGCTCTCATGGATGTACCACCGCCCGCTCGACTCGGCGCTCGAGTTCATCGCGAGCCGCTACGCCGCCCGCCCGCTCGTCGTCGAGGCGAACTCCCTTGCGCTGCGGGCCGGCTGGAACTTCGGGGAGACGGCGGAGCTCTTCGAGTCTTCCTACCGCGTGCCGCCGAGGGATCTCGTCCCGGGGACGTACACGAACGTCACCGGCAACACCGCCCTTGCGTGGGGGCTGATCGCCGCGGCGCGCCTCGCCGGCCTCCCGCTGTTCCTCGGCTCCTACCCGATCACCCCCGCCTCCGACGTGCTGCACGAGCTCGCGAAGCAGAAGCATTTCGGGGTGCGCACCCTCCAGGCCGAGGACGAGATCGCCGGCGCTGGCGCCGCGCTCGGCGCCGCGTTCGGCGGCGCCCTCGCAGTGACGACGACCTCGGGGCCAGGGATCGACCTCAAGTCCGAGACGATCGGTCTCGCCGTGAGCCTCGAGCTCCCGCTGGTCGTCGTCGACATCCAGCGCAGCGGGCCGTCGACGGGCCTGCCCACCAAGACCGAGCAGGCCGACCTGCTCCACGTCATGTACGGTCGCCACGGCGAGGCCCCTGCGCCGGTCGTCGCGGCACGCACCCCTTCGCACTGCTTCGAGGCGGCGATTGAGGCGGCGCGGATCGCGATCTGCTACCGCACGCCGGTCTACCTGCTCTCCGACGGCTACCTCGCCAACGGCTCGGAGCCTTGGCGCCTTCCGGAGGTCTCCGAACTGGCGCCGATCGACCCGGCGTTCGCCAAGCCGCCGGCGCCCGCAGGCGGCGGGGCGCGCGTCGAGGCGTTCGAGCCCTACGCGCGCGACCCCGAGACGCTGGCACGGCCATGGGCGCTGCCGGGCACGCCGGGTCTCGAGCATCGGGTCGGGGGCCTGGAAAAGCACGACGCCACCGGCGACGTCTCCTACGACCCTGCCAATCACGAGCGGATGGTGCGCCTGCGTGCCGCCCGCATCGCAGGGATAGCCGCCTCCGTCCCCGACGTCGAGGTCGACGACCCCGGCCTTGCCGCCGGTTCGCCGGCGCCGCTCCTCGTGCTCGGCTGGGGGTCGACCTACGGCGCGATCACCGCCTCGGTGCGGCGGGTCCGGGCACGCGGCCTCGCCGTCGCGAGCGCCCACCTCGTGCACCTCAACCCGTTCCCCCGCAACCTCGGCGAGGTGCTCCGGTGCTACGGGCGCGTCCTCGTGCCCGAGAACAACCTCGGCCAACTGGCCCGCCTCGTGCGCGCCGAGTTCCTCGTCGACGCGACTCCGCTCGGCAAGGTCGCCGGCACGCCCTTCAGCGTCGGGGAGGTCGAGCGGGCGATCGTCGAGCAGCTCGGAAGGGCCGCGAGCAGGGAGGTGGCGTCATGACCGCGACCGGGCAGGCCGTCCCCGCGACGTCCCGGAAGGACTGGGCGAGCGACCAGGAGGTCCGCTGGTGCCCGGGCTGCGGGGACTACTCGATCCTCGCGGCGGTGCAACTGTTGCTCCCCGAGCTCGGCGTGGCGCGCGAGCGCACGGTCTTCGTGTCGGGCATCGGTTGCGCGGCGCGTTTCCCCTATTACATGAGCACCTACGGGATGCACACGATCCACGGCCGCGCGCCCGCGATCGCGACGGGCCTCGCCATCTCCCGCCCGGACCTGGACGTCTGGGTCGTCACCGGTGACGGCGACGCGCTGTCGATCGGCGGCAACCACCTGATCCACGCGCTGCGCCGCAACGTCAACATCACGATCCTCCTCTTCAACAACCAGATCTACGGGCTGACCAAGGGCCAGTTCTCACCGACGTCGGAGCTCGGCAAGGTGACGAAGTCGACGCCGTTCGGCTCACTCGACACGCCGTTCAACCCGATTGCCCTTGCCCTCGGCGCAGGGGCGACCTTCGTCGCCCGCACCCACGACATGGATCGCAAGCACATGATGGAGACCTTCCGGCGGGCGCACGAGCACAAGGGCGCGGCGCTCGTCGAGGTCTACCAGAACTGCAACGTCTTCAATGACGGCGCCTTCGAGCAGGTGACCGGCAAGGCGGCGCGCGAGGAGATGCTGGTGCCGCTCGTGGACGGCGAGCCCGTGCGCTTCGGCGCGACCCTCCACAAGGGCGTCGCGCTCACGCCGGATGGCCGGCTCGGGATCGTCGAGGTCACCGACGTCGGCGAGCCGGCGCTCCTCGTCCACGACGAACGGCGAGCGGACCCCGCCCTCGCCTTCCTTCTCGCCCATCTCGCCCAAGGGCCCTTTGAGCCGACGCCGATCGGGGTGTTCCGCGCCGTCGAGCGCCCCGACTACGGGAGTCTCGTCGATGCGCAGATCGACGAGGTGCGCCGGCGCAAGGGGGGCGGGGACCTCGACGCGCTGCTGCGCTCGGGGACGACGTGGACGGTGGACGGGCCCGAAGGCTGAACGCAGGAGCGCCGGGGTCCGGCGCCAGTGCCGTGGGTCGCCCCGCCCCCGGGGCGGGCGACGCCCGGCGGCTCTCTAGCCCTGCACCGGGCGGAAGACCATGCCGGTTCGTGGCTTGGGCTGGAAGAATGTCGTCTTCGGCGGCATGCGCCGCCCGCTGTGCGCCGTCTCGGCGATCTGGGCCACTGTTGCCGGCCTGAGAAGGTAGGCGTGATCCGCCGTCCCCGAGCAGACCGCCTGGGCCGCGTTGCGAGCGCCGTGCAAGTAGGAGACCTCGTGCGCGGGGAGCCCGGCGAGCGCGACATCGAGCCGGCTCGAATCGAGGTCGGCATCTGCCTCCTCGAGCAAGCGCTGGCGCGGTCTGAGCAGGAGATTGCCGTCGCTCGTGACGAGGCCGATGGCGGCGTCCCGCGCCATCACCGCCTGCAGCTCGACAGGGTCGGCCGGGCCCGGGGAGAGCTCGAAGTGCTCGTCGAGCGCTCCTGCGAGGTCGAGGCCGGCCGGCAAGCCCGAGACGAGCCGGTGGATTGGCTCGACGACCAGCTCGTCCTCGCAGAGCTCGACGACGTAGGCCATCACGAGGTCGTAGGCTCCCGGCGCCCCCGCGTTGGCGCGGCGACGCTCCGCCTGGTAGAGGCTCGCCGTCTCGTAGCGGTGGTGGCCGTCGGCGATGACGACGGGGCTCGCCTCGACGCGTTCGGCGATCGACGCGATCACCTCGGGATCGGCGACCGGCCACATCTCGTGGCGGACGTCGTCGTCGTCGCTCGCCGCCATCGCGGCCGGCGCGTGCGCTGCCACCTCGGCGCAGCGGGCGGCGAGGCCGCTCGACAGCGACAGACCCCAGATCGGCGAGAGGTTCGCCCGGCACGCGCGAAGCAGGTCGAGGCGATCGCCCTTCGGGCGCGGCATCGTCCGCTCGTGCGGCAGCACCTCGCCGTCGCCCTCGCTGTCGAGGCCGAGTGCCCCGACGACCCCCGTCGTCGAGCGCGCCTGCCCTTCTTCGGCCACATAGCTCATCCGGTAGACGTAGATCGACTCGCGGAAGTCCCGGCGCAGCACGCCTTGTGCCCGCCAGCTCTCGAGGAGCGCCGCGGCATGGGCGTAGCGGTCGAGGCCGGCCTTCTCGTCGGGGGCCGGCAGCTCGAGCAGGATCGAGTTGTAGGGGCTGCGCGACGCCACGCGATCCCGCTCGGTCGGTGCGACGACGTCGTAGGGGGGCGCGATCACCTCTGCGAGCGCGACGGCCTCCGGGTCGTAGCGCAGCCCTGCGAAGGGCTCGAAGCGGGCCATGCCACCTGCGTAGCACAGGATGGCAGGATCGTGAGGTGGACATGGACGGTCGCGGTGGAGCGGAGGTGTGGCTGCTCGATCTCGACGGGGTGGTCTGGACGGGCGACCGTCCGATCCCCGGCGCCGCAGCGGCACTCCGTCGGCTGGCGGAGAGCGGCCGGCGCCTCACCTACTTCACGAACAACTCCCACCCGCGCCGCGCCGACCACCTCGCCAAGCTGGCCCGGCACGGCCTCGAGGCGGGCGCCGACGACCTGTTCACCTCGGCCGAGGCGGCGGCTCGGCTGTGTCGGGCGGGCGAGCGCGCGCTCGTGCTCGGCGGCCCCGGCATCCACGAGGCACTTCAGGCCCGGGGCGTGGAGGCGGTCGAGCTGGCGTCGCGCGCCGCGAGGTCGGTCGACGTGGTCGTCGTCGGCCTCGACCTCGGCCTCGACTACTGGCGCCTCACGGCCGCGATGCGCGCCGTGCGCGCCGGCGCGCGCCTCGTCGCGACGAACGACGACGCCACCTTCCCCGTGAGCGACGGGCTGAGGCCAGGAGCCGGGAGCGTGCTTGCCGCCGTGCTCGCCGCGACCGGGGCCCAGGCGGTCGTCGCCGGCAAGCCGAACGAGCCGGCGGCGTCGCTCGTGACCGAGCGGCTCGGCCGGGTCGAGGTCGTCGTCGGCGACCGGCCCTCGACCGACGGCGCCCTCGCCCGGCGGCTCGGCGCTCCGTTCGCCCTCGTCCTCTCCGGCGTCACTCCATCCGGCATCGGAACGATCGATCCAGCCCCGGACCTCGTCGCGGCCGACCTGGCCGAGCTCGTGCGCGACGTGCTCTCCGGTGAGGGCCTCGACGGCGGCCGGCTCGGCGACGGCGCCGGTGCTCCGGCGCGCTAGCTATTGCAAGCGCGGCTGGTAGGGTACCGGTATGGCACGCCAGGAGCGACCGGAACAGGGATCGCCCGACACCGCGGCCGACCGACTTGCAGCAGCGCTTCGCCGCGGGGTCGAGCTCGGCTCGAGTCTCGCCCGCCAAGGGCGCGCCGAGGTCGAGGAGGTGGCGCACAGCCTGCTCGGCGACTCGCCGGGCCGGGAGCGGATCGAGGACCTGCTCGAGGAGGTCGCGGCGCGCTCGCGCCGCCGTGCAGAGCAGGTCGGCGAGGCGGTGCGCGCCGAGATCCGCCGCGAGCTCGCGGCGCGAGCCGCGCGCCGCCGCAGGGAGCTCCTGCGCTCGCTCGCCCGGAGGGGCCGCGACGACCTCGCCGACGTCGTCGACGGCGTCGGCTCGCTGGTCACCGACGTGCTCGGCGAGATCAAGTCGGCGCTCGCCCCGCCGCCGGGAGCGGGACCTGCTCGCGCTCGACCGTCGCCGTCCGCCGACGCCCCGCCGCCGGGCGTCCCGACGCCCGGCGTCCCGACTCCCGGCGTGCGGCGGGCGGGGAGCGACCGGTCGGCGACCCGGGCTGGCGAGGTCCCGGGCGGCGCGGGGGGGACCGAGGCCGCGGCGCCGAAGAAGGCTGCGGCGAAGAATGCGGCGCCCGCGAAGGCGGCTGCGGCGAAGAAGGCGGCGCCGGCGAAGAAGGCGGCGGCGAAGAAGGCGGCGCCGGCGAAGGCGGTTCCTGTGGAGACGGCCGTGGCCAGGAAGGCTACGGCCAGGAAGGCGGCCGCGGCTCCCCGTCGCGTCGGAGGGAACGGCGGGGCCTGACCGCTGACGGCATTGCCCTCGTGGGCTCCGCCCGCGAGGATGGCGTCGTGGCAGGCGTCGAGCCCAACAGGGTGGCCCTCGTCGTCAACCCGACCCTCGCCGCGGCGAAGGAGCTCGCCGAGCACGCGCGCCGCTGGTGGCAGTCGAGGGGCTACGAGGTGCTCGTCGACGACGGCGACGGCCGGTCGGGGCTCCAGAGCGAGCCCCTGTCCTTCGCCGTCAGCCTCGGCGGCGACGGGACGATGCTGCGCACGGTCCAGCTCGTGCTCTCGAGCCGGACGCCCGTCCTCGGCGTCAACACGGGGAACCTCGGTTACCTCACGCAGGTCGAGCCGACCGGGATCGAGCGGGCCTTCGAGCGGCTCGTGTCGGGCCAGTTCGAGGTGGAGGAGCGCCTGACGCTCGACGTGACCCTCCAGGAGCCTGGGGGCGAGGCACGGCGCCACGTCGCCCTCAACGAGGTCGTCGTCGAGCGGAACGCGCCCGGGCGCACGATCCGCGTGGCCGTCTCGATCGCCGGGCGGCCCTTCCTCACCTACGCCGCCGACGGGGTGATCGTCGCGACCCCGACCGGATCGACGGCCTACAACTTCTCGGCACGGGGGCCGATCATGTCGCCGCGCCTCGGGGCGATCGTGATCACCCCCATCTCGCCCCACATGCTCTTCGACCGCTCGCTCGTCCTCGACCCGTCCGAGACGGTCGCGATCGCGCTGGTCGACGGGCGCGTCGGCGTGCTCTCGGTCGACGGCTCGACCGTTGTGCCGCTCGCACCCGACGTGCCGGTCGAGGTCGCCGCCGGGCGGCGCGCGGCGCGGGTGGTCCGGCTCGGCGCGCAGGACTTCCACGCGGTCCTGCGGGGCAAGTTCGGCCTCTCCGACCGCTGATCGGCCCGGCGGCTTGCTGCTCGAGCTGAGGGTCCGCGAGCTCGGCGTGATCGCCGACCTCGACGTCGTGCTCGCCCCGGGCATGAACGCGCTGACTGGCGAGACCGGAGCGGGGAAGACGCTCGTCGTGGAGGCGCTCTCGCTCCTGCTCGGCGGGCGGGCGGAGCCTTCGGCCGTCCGGCACGGGGCGAGCGAGGCGGTCGTCGAGGGCAGGTTCGTGCTCGAGGGGACGGCGCCTTCGGACGCCGGATCGGACGAGGTCGTGCTGACGAGGATCGTTCCTGGCGACGGCCGGTCCCGCAGCCTCGTCGACGGCCGGATGGTGCCGGCCGCCCAGCTCGGCAACCTCGGCGGCGGGCTCGTCGACATCTACGGCCAGCGCGAGCACTACTCGCTCGTCCACCCCGCCGCGCAGCGCCAGGCGCTCGACCGCTTCGCCGGCGTCGACCTCGGCGAGGTCCAGGCGCTCGCCCGGCGGGCGGCCGAGCTGCGGCAGTCGATCGCCGCGCTCGGCGGGGACGAGCGGGCCCGAGCCCGGGAGCTCGACCTCCTGCGGTACGAGCTCGGCGAGATCGACGGCGCGCGCATCTCCTCGGCCGAAGAGGCCGACGCGCTCGCGGCCGAGGAGGAGCTCCTCGCACGCGCGGCCGCCCTCCGCGAGACGGCAGTCGCGGCGCGCCAGCGCCTCGGCGGCGGCGGCGCCGAGCGAGGCGACCAGGGCGTGCTCTCACTCGCGGGCGACGCGCTGGCCCTCCTCGAGCGCCACCGGGAGCTCGCCGCGCTCGCCGGCAGGCTGCAGGGCCTCGTCGCCGAGCT
>JAKAOD010000076.1 GCA_021823365.1 Actinomycetes bacterium
CCGTTTGACGGAACAGAGGCACGCACTTGGAGGTGTAGGCGCCCGGTAGCACCCCCGCCGGACGCTCGCCCTCTGGCTCGCGCTAACCGAGAGGAGCCCTCGACGATGCAGAAGAGACTGCAGCGACCGGCGGTCGCAGCCCTGGCGCTGCTCGCCGGCTCAGCCGTGACGACGACGGGCGCCGCCGCGAGCCAGAACCGCTCGGCCGGCCCTGCAGGCGCCTCCGGCAAGATCCTCGTGGTCGGCTCGCAGGTCGCTCCGCCGACGCTCGATCCGACCGTCAACGCCGCGGCCGCGATCGACGAGGTGGTGGACTACAACGTCTTCCAGCACCTCGTCGAGCTGCAGCCGGACGGGCAGGTGGTCCCCGTCCTCGCCACGTCGTGGACCACCTCGAAGGGCGGCAAGGTCTACACCTTCACCATCCGCAAGGGGGTGCGGTTCTCCAACGGCGATCCGATGACGCCGGCAGACGTCGTCTTCTCGCTGGAGAACGTGATCCGCCACCCGAAGACCTTCCCCTACGCAGCCGATCTCGGCGCCACGTCGGCGACGGCCGTCGGCACCGACGAGGTCGCCGTGACGCTCTCGTCCCCGAGCTGGTCGTTCCTCTTCAACCTCGCGAGCTACGCGATCGGCGACGTGCTCGACCCGCGGACCGTCTCGAAGCTCGCCACGGACCCGATCGGCACCGGCCCCTACACCGTCACCGGAGAGGTGCCCAACTACAGCGTGACCCTCGGCCTCAACCCGTACTACTGGGGGACGAAGCCGGGCGTCGCCGGCGCCGAGTTCCGCTACTTCACGAACGCCAATGCCGAGGACGCGGCCCTCGAGAGCGGCCAGATCGACGTCATCGACAACCTCGCGAGCCCGCAGGAGCTCTCGACGTTCAAGTCCGATCCTTCGAAGTACGTCGTGGTGAGCGGCCTCACGAACGGCAAGGTCCAGCTCACGATCAACAATGCCGCGGGGCCGCTCTCGAGCAAGCTCGTCCGCCAGGCGATCAACATGGCGATCAGCAAGAAGACGATCATCGACGTGGCCGCGGCCGGGCTCTCGGTGCCCATCGGCACGGACACGGTGCCGTCGGACCCCTACTACATCGACCTCTCGAAGCTCTATCCCTACGACCCCGCGAAGGCGAAGCAGCTCCTCGCCAAGGCGGGCTACCCGAACGGATTCTCGACGACCCTGACCCTCCCCCCCTACTACTACGCCCAGCTCGCCGGCCCGGTCGTCCAGTCCGAGCTCGGGGCGATCGGCATCAAGGTCACGATCAAGAACGTCCAGTGGCCGCTGTGGCTGAGCCAGGTCTTCGAGGGCGGGAACTTCGACCTCACGATCATCGACCACGCCGAGGCGCGCGACGTCCCCAACTACGCCGACCCGACCTACTACTGGCACTTCGCGGGGGCGAGGACGGTGGCGAGCCAGCTGGCGGCGGCGAACGCCGCGCCGACCAGGCATGCGTGGATCGCCGGGATGCGCACGGTGCTCCGTGAGATCGCGCACGACGCGGTGAACGACTGGCTCTACGTGCTCCCCGATCTGAGCGTGCACCTGAAGGGCGTCGTCGGGCTGCCGGAGTCCTTCTACACGGAGTCCTTCGACATCACCCACGCCCAGTTCGGCGGGTCGATCCCCGCCAGGCTCGCCAAGGCCGGGTACGGCACGCGCTGAGCCGGGCACCTGCCGACGACGCGGCCGTGACCGAGCGCCGACCGACCGCCCGCGAGTGCGGCGCTCGGTCGGCCGGCGCCGTGCCCGCCGGTGCCGCGCCCGCCCGCGCCACGATCGCCCGCAGAGCGAACGCCTGCGAGGACCGCGGTGGCTAGGTTCCTCCTGCGGCGTCTCGTCACGCTGGTCGTGAGCCTCGGCGTGACCTCGGTCGCTGTCTTCCTCCTCCTCGCGGTGCTGCCGGGCTCGCCGGCGGCGGTGATCCTCGGGACCCAGGCGACTCCGGGCGCCGTCCGGGCCGAGAAGGCCAAGCTCGGGCTCAGCGTGCCGCTCTGGCACCAGTACGGCCACTGGGTCGCCGGCCTGCTGAGCGGCCATCCCGGCATCTCCTACATCTCCCAGCAGCCGATCGGTCCGCAGATCGGCCAGGCGCTCTCCGTCACGGGCCCCCTCGTCGGCCTCGGGCTCACGATCGGCCTCGTCGGCGGGGGCGTCCTCGGCGTGCTTGCCGCCCTCCGGCATCGCAAGGCGTCGGGCGCGCTGCTGTCCTCGCTCAGCCAGCTCGGCCTCGCCGTGCCGAACTTCGTGGCCGGGATCATCCTCGTGATCGTCGTCGGGGTCAAGCTGCACTGGCTCCCGACCGGCGATTTCAACGGCTGGTCACAAGGCGTCGGACCGGCGCTCCGCCAGCTCGCGCTGCCGGCGCTCGCCCTGGGCCTGGCCGAGGCGGCGATCATCAGCCGCTTCGTCCGGTCCTCGGTCGTCGAGGTCCTCGAGTCCGACTTCCTCCGCACCGCGCGCGCGAAGGGGCTGCGCCTCGGCCAGGCGCTCGTCCGCCACGGCCTCCGCAACGCCGCGCTCCCCGTGGTCACGGTCCTCGGCCTCGAGCTCGCCGGTCTTCTCGTCGGCGCGATCGTCGTCGAGCAGGTCTTCAACCTGCCGGGGCTCGGCCTTCTGCTCATCAACGCCATCGACAACCGCGACATCATCCTCATCGAGGACGTGGTGATGCTCGTGGCCGGCGCGGTGCTCGTCGTGAACACGCTCGTCGACGTCTCCTACCGGCTCCTCGACCCGCGAATCGGGCTGGACGCATGACCGTCCCGCTGACGCTTCGCGAGCGCGTCCCCGCCGGCGTGCCGCCGGCACCCGACGTCGGCACAGGTGCGACCCGCGACGCGCGCCTGCTCCGCCGCTTCCTCGCCAGCCCCTCGGCGACGGCCGGGGGCGTCGTCACCGGCCTGCTCGTCCTCGTCGCTCTGGTGTCGCTGGTGTGGACTCCGTTCGGCCCGAACGCGATCCCCCAGAACGTCCACCTGCTTGCGGGGCCGAGCGGCTCCCACCTCCTCGGCACCGACGACCTCGGGCGCGACGTCCTCTCGCGCCTCATGGCCGGGTCGCGCGTCAGCCTCTATGCCGGTGTGATCGCCGTCGTCGTCGCGTCGGCGGTGGGCGTTCCGGCAGGGCTCGCCGCAGCGAGCTTCGGCGGCGCGGCCAGCGAGGCGATCATGCGTCTCGGCGACATCCTGTTCGCCTTCCCCGCGCTCCTCGGCGCGACGACGCTGACCGCGGCACTCGGAGCCTCGACGACGACGGCGATGCTCGCCATCGGGATCGCGTCGGTCCCCTACTTCGCCCGGGTGACACGAAGCGGCGCCCTCGCCGTCCTGAGCAGCGAGTACGTGCTGGCCGCCCGAGCCTACGGGCGCAGCAGGGCTGCAATCGTCCGCCGCCACGTGCTGCCGAACATCGCGCCACTGCTCGTCGTGCAGACGACGCTGCTCTTCTCGGTGGCGATCCTCGCCGAGGCGGCGCTCTCCTACCTCGGTCTCGGCACGCCGCCGCCGTCCGCCTCCTGGGGTCAGATGCTCGAGTCGGCGCAGTCGACGCTGCAGACCGACCCCCTGCTCGCCCTCTGGCCGGCGCTCGCGATCGCCGTCGCGGTCCTCGGCTTCAACCTCCTCGGCGACGGGCTGCGCGACGTCCTCGACCCTCGGCTGCGCCCGATCGCATGAGCCTGCTCGAGGTCGAGGACCTCTCCGTGGACCTCGGGCGCGTCCCCGTGCTCTCCGGCGTGCGCCTCGGGATCGGCGCCGGCGAGCGGGTCGGCCTGATCGGCGAGTCCGGATCGGGCAAGTCCGTCACGGCCCTCGCGATCCTCGGCCTCCTGCCCGACTCGATGACCGCCCGGGGAGCCGTACGGCTGGAGGGCGAGGACCTTCTCGCGGCGGGCGAGCGGCGGCGCTCGGAGCTGCGCGGGGACCGCGTCGCGATGGTGTTCCAGGAGCCGATGTCCGCCCTCGACCCGCTGATGCGCGTCGGCAGGCAGGTCGGCGAGGTGCTGCGCATCCACCGCGGGGCGAGCCGCCGCCAGGCGCACGCCGAGGCGGTGCAGCTGCTCGGCCACGTCGGCTTCGCCGAACCCGAGGCGAGCGCTCGGGCCTTCCCCCACCAGCTCTCGGGCGGCCAGCGCCAGCGCGTCATGCTCGCCGCCGCCATCGCCTGCCACCCGGCGCTCGTCGTGGCCGACGAGCCGACGACGGCGCTCGACGTCACCGTCCAGTCGCAGGTGCTCGGCCTCCTCCAGCATCTCGTCGAGGAGTCCGGCTCGGCGCTGCTTCTGATCAGCCACGACCTCGCGGTCGTCTCGAGCATGTGCGAACGCCTCGTCGTCCTCTACGGCGGCCGGGTCGTCGAGCAGGGCGGCACGCAAGAGGTGCTCGGCCGTCCGCGGCACCCGTACACCGCGGGGCTCGTGGCGACGGCGGCGGCGGTGACCGGCGGCTCGGGCGCCAAGGGCCGCCTGCCGACGATAGCCGGCAACGTGCCGGCGATCGGCGCCTTCCCGAGCGGCTGCGTCTACCGCAACCGCTGCGGACGCGCCGACGGGGCCTGCCTCGCCGTCCCCCGGCTGGAGGCGGTGGCCGCGGACCACGGCTTCGCCTGCTGGCACCCCGTCGAGCCGAGCGGGACGGTGGCTCCGGTCTCGGCGCCCGCGAATCGCGACGTCGGCGGGGCGAGCGGGCCGGGCGCGGCGAGCGGGGGCCAACCCTCGGCGAGGACGAGATGAGCGAGCCGGCGCACCTATTGGGCACGCCCGTGCCGCCGCGACCGGGGGACCTGGGGGACGCCGACCCGGCGGCGCCGGTGCTCCAGGTCCAGGGGGTCACGCGTCGCTATCCCGGACGAGGAGGGCGGGGCGCCGGGCGGCGGCGCGTCGTCGCCCTCGACGGCGTGAGCCTCGACGTCTGGCGGGGCGACCGGCTCGGGGTCGTCGGCGAGTCGGGGTCGGGCAAGTCGACCCTCGCCCGGCTGCTGCTCGCGCTGGAGGAGCCCGACGAGGGAGTGGTCCGCTTCCGCGGAACGGTGGTCAGCGGGGCGAGGCGCGCCGCGCTCGGAGAGCTCAGGCGCAACGTCCAGATCGTCTTCCAGGACCCCCTCGGCTCGCTCGACCCCCGGATGAGCGTCGGCACCTCGATCGCCGAGCCGCTGCGCTCGCTCGAGGTCGAGGGGGCCCACGATCGGCGCGTCGTCGAGCTGCTCGGGGCGGTCGGCCTACCTCCGAGCGCGGCCCGCCGCTACCCGCACCAGCTCTCCGGCGGGCAGCGCCAGCGGGTGGCCATCGCCCGGGCCCTCGCCCCCCGCCCGAGCGTCCTCGTCGCCGACGAGGCGGTGAGCGCGCTCGACGTCTCCGTGCGCGCCCAGGTGCTCAACCTCCTCGACGACCTGGTCGAGCGCTACGGGCTCACCCTCGTGTTCATCAGCCACGACCTCGGCGTCGTGCGCCACGTCGCCAACCGCGTCGTCGTCCTCTACCAGGGTCGCGTCGTCGAGGAGGGGCCGGCCGACGCCGTGTACGACGCCCCCGCCCACCCCTACACCCGGGCGCTGCTCGACTCGGTCCCAAGAGTCGGTGGCACGATCGCCTCGCGCCCGCCGGGGGCGACCGCCGGAGGGAGCGGTCGAGCCGGCGACGACCCTGGCGCCGGCGGCAGTCCGGGAACCGGCTGCGCCTACGCGCCGCGCTGCCCGCTCGCCGCCGACCGCTGCGCACGGGAGCACCCCGCCCTTCGAGGTCCCGAAGGATCCCTCGACGGCCCCCTCCGGGAGCGGAGGGCGGCGTGCCACCTCGCCTTCGAGGAGCACCCGGCGCGATGAGGACCCACGAGTGGCCGGCCGGGGCGCTCGATGCCCGGGGCGTGCCCGTGGCGGCGCACGCAGGCCGGCCGATCGGCGCAGGATGAACCCCGACCCCGCCGAGCTGCTGCGGGAGGCGGCGGCCGAGCTCGGCATCGGCTGGAGCGGCCCGCCGCCGCGGCGCGTGGGCTGCGTCACGGGCGAGGACCGGATCTCGGCGCTCGCGTGGGGCGACGACCCCGAGATCGTCCTCCTCCACGGCATGGGCCTGAACGCCCACACCTTCGACGGGACGGCAATGGCGCTCGACCGCCCGCTCATCGCCCTGGACCTCCCCGGTCACGGCGAGTCGTCCTGGAGGTCCGAGCCGCGCTACGGGCCGGAGGAGGTCGCCCGAAGCGTCCTCGAGGCCGTCGACGCCCTTGCCCCCGGCGCGCGGCTCCTCGTCGGCCACTCCCTCGGTGGGCTGACGGCGCTCGCGGTCGCCGCGCTGCGGCCCGGCCGCGTCGCCTCCGCCGTGCTCGTCGACGTCACCCCGGCGATCGCCGCCGATGACGGGGCCTCCGTCCGGAGCTTCCTCTCCGGCCCGGAGAGCTTCGCCTCACGGGAGGAGATCGTCGAGCGGGCACGGGCCTTCGGCATCGGCCGCAGCCGCGCCCAGGTCGAGCGCGGCGTCTTCCACAACACGCGCATCCGGGGCGACGGCCGTGTCGTCTGGAAGCACCACCTCGGCAACCTCCGCGCCCTGCCCGAGCCGTCCGGGGATCCCTCCCGGCTGTGGGAGCCCCTCGCCCGGCTCGGCTCGGCGACGACGCTGGTGCGGGCGAGCAGGGGATTCGTCACCGATCGGCAGATGGCCGAGCTCGCGAGGCGCGCCCCGCAGACGAAGGTCGAGCTCGTCGACTCCGGGCACAACGTCCAGGAGGACGATCCGGTGCGGCTCGCCGAGCTGATCGACGCGGCGGCGGCGCTCGACTGATCCCCGAGGTATCCGAGATAGGCGTCGACGTCCTGGAGGAGCGTGCGCACCGGGCTCACGTACCGCTCCCCGCCCTCCTCGACCGTCACGAAGCCCGTCGCCGGCTCGGGCCTCCTCAGCTCCCCGACCGCCAGGCGCCCGACGCGGCGGCCGTCGCGACGTCCCTCGGGTAGGTCCGCATCGCCCGGAAGAGGACGACGGCGCTCGCGAGGAACGGGAGGAGCATGACGGCGAACGTCGTGCGCAGCCCGGCGACGTCCGACAGCCCGCCGAACGCGAGCGGCGCGAGCGCCTGCGCGGCGGTTCGGAGGAACGAGCGGATCCCCTCGGCCCGCCCCCAGAGCAGCGGCGGCATGATGTCGAGGCGTGCCGCGTCGATCGGCGGGTTCTGGGCCGCGAGCATGAACCCGGCGAGGGTGATGTAGGGCAGCGCGGTGAATGCGCTCCCGGTGAGGAGCGCGGGGATGAACAGCACGGTCGTCGCGACCGCCGACACCGCGGCGACGAGGATCCGCCCGTTGAGGCGCCCGCGCTGGACGAGCCGGTCCCCCAGGCGGCCACCGACGAGAACGCCGAGGACGGCGCCGGCGCCGACGACGAGCAGGAGCAGGGTGGCGATGACCTGCTGCACGTGGTACTGGCCCTTCGCGAACTCGAGGCCGAAGGTCTCCACGCCCGTGAGGAAGAAGTAGCCGCACGCGCTCGAGACGATGAGGACGAGGTTCGTCCGGACCGAGAGCACGTAGCGCATCGTGGCGAGCAGGCGCATGCGGCGCGGGTCCCTGCGGAGCACGAGGCGCGGGTCAGGGGCGATCCGACGGCGCCGAGCCAGCTCCTGGGCGTCGGTCGGCCGCTCGCCGCCCTGCTCGTCACCTGGGGGACCGCCCTGCCAGGAGGCGCCGGCGCCGGCCGCCGTCCCCGAACCGGCGCCCGCGGTCCCGCCGGAAGCCGCCCGGGCCCGGGCCTCTCGCCTCCCGACGATCCTCGGCGCGCCCGGTTCGAGCTGGCTCGCCCCGCCGCGGGCAGGCTCGGGCAGACGCCCGAGCAGCCAGGCGAGCGGCACCGTCGGGAGTGCCAGGACGACGAACGCCGCACGCCAGGAGATGGCTGCGGCGTCGCCGGTGATGACGAAGCCCGCGCCGGCCCCGACGAGCTCCCCTGCGAGGATGTACCCGTAGATCTTGCCGCGCTCGGCCGACGGGAAGTAGTCCCCGACGAGCGAGGCGATGCCGGGCCCGGACGCGGCGGTGAACGCGCCGAGGACAAGACGGGTGAGGAGCAGCTCGCTGAAGTTGCCGACCGACGCGCTGAGCAGCATCACGACGCCCCACGACGCCGTCGTCACCGTGAGGATCGCGACGCGGTGCGCCCGGTCGACGAGGACGCCGAAGGGGACGCTGAAGATGGCGACGACCACGGCGGTCACCGCGACGAGCAGGCCGACGTCGGTGTTCGATATGTGCAGCGCCTGACGGAGCTCGGTCGCCGAGGCGCCGACGGTCGCGGTGTCGGCGCTGTTCAGCGCGAGGACGCCGGCGAAGAGGAGGATGACCCGGGTCCGCGCGGGCCCGCCGAACAGCGAGTCCAGCGCCTGCCAGCCGGCTCGCGCCGTCCGGTGGGCGACGAGCCGCGTGGCCGCGCCACGCGACCTGCGACCGGGCCCACCGGTCTCTCCGGCACCGAGGGCAGGCGGCTCGACCACCCCTCCATCATGAAGCCCTCAGGGCACGATCAGGCGAACGCGCCCGCCGCCTCGTCGCAACCAGGGTCTCCGGCCGCGGCGGACCTGCCGAGGAGGACCGTCATCACGAGGGCGAGGACCAGGAGCGCGAGGTCGGCGACGAGCCCAATCTCCATCGCCTGGACGAAGCCGGCGCTCGCGAGGCGGTCGAAGAAGACCGTGCCGACCGTCGCGATGCCGAGCACCATCGAGAACTGCTGGACGGTCGTGAGCACGCCCGAGGCGGCGCCCGCCGACGACGCCGGCACGCTCTGAAGCACTCCGGAGACGATGAGCGGGATGACGAGCCCGTTGCCCACCCCTATCAGCGCCAGCACGGGCGCCAGCTCGAGGCTCGTCAGGGAGAGGCCCACGGCGTGTACCGACGCCGTCAACGCGAGGGCGCCGGCGAGCGAGATCGCCGTGCCGGCGACGACGGTCGCCGTGCCGAACCGGGCGGACAGTCGCCGCCCGGCGAGCGAGGAGAGCGCGAACGCGACGCCGAGGGGGCCGAAGGTGAGCCCGGCGCGAAGCGGCGAGTCGTGCAGTCCCTCCTGGAGGAAGACGGCGAGGGTGAGCAGCATGCTCCCGAAGAACCCGAAGAAGCCGAGGTTGACGAGCAGGCCGACGTTGAAGGCGCGGTGCCCGAAGAGCTCGAGCGGGAGCAGAGGATGGCCACCCCGCCGGCCGAGGCGGCGCTCCCAGGCGATGAAGGTCGCCAGCAGGAGCGCACCTGCAGCGAGCGAGCACCAGGTCCACGTCGCCCAGTGCACGTCCCGTCCGAGGACGAGCGGCACGGTCAGGCAGCCCACTCCCCCGCCGAGGAGCACGACCCCGAGCGGGTCGAGCCGGTCCGCGGCGGGCGGGCGCGACTCGGGGAGCAGCCTGCGGGCGAGCACCGCCGCGACGGCGCCGATCGGCACGTTGACGAGGAATATCGGACGCCACCCGAGGCCGAGGAGGTCGAGGTGGAGCAGCACGCCGCCGAGGATCTGGCCCGAGACGGTCCCGAGCCCGACGGTGACGCCGAAGAGGGAGAACACCCGCGGCCGCTCGGCCGGGGCGAAGCTCACCGTCGCCAGCGCGAGGACCTGCGGCACCATCGCCGCGGCGCCGAAGCCCTGGGCGAGGCGAGCGACGACCAGCACGGCGGTCGACGGCGCGAGCCCGCAGAGCAGCGACGAGGCGGCGAAGAGCAGGAGACCGCCGACGAACAGGCGCCTGCGCCCGTGGAGATCGCCGAGGCGCGCACCCGTGACGAGGCCCGCCGCGTAGGTGAAGGAGTAGCCGGCGACGAGCAGCTCGAGCGTCGCCGAGCTGGCGTGCAGGCTGCGTTGGATGCTCGGCGCGGCGACGTTGACGACGAAGATGTCGAACAGGGACATGAACGTCGCCGACAGGATGACCGGCAGCGCCCGCCACCGGCGCGGGTCGAGC
>JAKAOD010000077.1 GCA_021823365.1 Actinomycetes bacterium
GCACGGGCACGATCCTCGGCGCCCTGCTCGCAGCGCGGCTGCCGATCGTCGTCGTGGTCGTCGACCGCCGCTGCGCCGCGCAGGAGGTCGCGGAGCGAGCCGGGGTGCCCGTCGTCCTCCTCGAGCGCACGAACTTCACGCCGAGCTTCGACCGCGAGGCCTACAGCGCGGAGGTGGCGCGTGCCCTCGTCGCCCACGGCGTCGAGATCGTGGCGATGGCCGGGTTCGGCACGATCCTCGGCGCCCCCGTGCACGACGCCTTCCCCGGGCGGGTGCTCAACACCCATCCGGCGCTGCTGCCGGCGTTCAAGGGCTGGCACGCCGTCGAGGCGGCCCTCGCCGCCGGCGTGAAGGTCACCGGGTGCACCGTGCACCTCGCCACCCTCGAGGTCGACGACGGGCCGATCCTCGCCCAGGAGGCGGTGCCGGTCCTCGACGGCGACACCCCTGCGACGCTGCACGAGCGGATCAAAGAGGTCGAGAGGCGCCTGTACCCGGCGACGTTGGCGGAGTTCGTCTCGAGCATCGAGCGCGGGCGCGCCGGTGCCCGGCGCACCGGAGACCGCAGGTCCGAGAGCCAGAGAGGGGAGAAGGCGTCGTGAGGGCATTGATCTCCGTCTACGACAAGACCGGCGTCGTCGCCTTCGCCAGCGGCCTCGTGGCGCTCGGCTGGGAGATCCTGTCCAGCGGGAAGACCTCCGCCGACCTCGCCGACGCCGGCGTCGCCCACCGCGAGGTCGCCGAGGTCACCGGGGCGGCGGAGATGCTCGGCGGCCGCGTCAAGACGCTGCACCCGGCGATCCACGGCGGCATCCTCGCCGACCGTTCCGACCCCGCGCACCTCGCGGAGCTCGAGGCGCGGGGGATCGAGCCGATCGACCTCGTCGTCTGCAACCTCTACCCGTTCTTCGCCGAGCCGTCGATCGAGACGATCGACGTCGGCGGCCCGGCGATGGTGCGCGCCGCCGGGAAGAACCACGCGCACGTCGGCGTCGTCGTCGACCCGGGGGAGTACGGTCCGGTCCTCGACGAGCTCCGCCGCGAGGGCGCTCTCGGGGAGGAGACCCGTCGCCGCCTCGCCAGGGCGGCCTTCGCCCACACCGCCGCCTACGACGCGGCGATCGTCTCCTGGCTCGACGCCGCCGCGCGGCCGGCCGCTCGCGCCGAGGGGGCGGCTGACGGGGCCGCCGAGGACGTCCTGCCGCCGAGCGTCCACCTCGCCCTCGAGCGCTGCGAGACGCTCCGCTACGGGGAGAACCCCCACCAGCGCGCCGCCCGCTTCCGGCTCGTCGGCTCGGCTGGCGGCTGGCTCGACTCCATGGTGCAGCACGGCGGCCGCGAGCTCTCCTACCTCAACCTCTTCGACGCCGACGCCGCCTGGCGCCTCGCCCACGAGCTGCTCGGGCTCGGCGGGTCGGCGGCCGCCGCCGTCGTCGTCAAGCACGCCAACCCCTGTGGCGCCGCCGTCGCGCCGGACCTTGCCTCCGCCTACCGCCTCGCCTACGCCGGCGACCCGATGTCTGCCTTCGGGGGGATCGTCGCGCTCAGCGGACCGGTCGACCTCGCCCTGGCAGAACAGATCGTGGGCAACTCCCTTGCCGACGTCCTCGTCGCGCCCTCCATCGCCGAGGACGCGCTCGAGCTGTTCGCGAAGCGGCGGAGGAACATGCGCGCCCTGACGGCCGAGCCGCCGGGGGTGATGCCGCTCCAGGTGCGGCAGGTGGGCGACGGCTTCCTCGTCCAGGAGCCGGACCGCTTCCTCTCGGCGCGCGGGCGCTGGCAGGTGCCGACCAAGATCGTGCCGCCCGAGGAGGTGATGGCAGACGTCGAGCTCGCCTGGAGGGTCTGCGCTCGCTCGACGTCGAACGCCGTCGTCGTCGCGCGGGCGGGCCAGGTCGTCGGCGTCGGCTGCGGGCAGCAGAGCCGCGTCGACGCGGCGGGGATCGCGGCACGAAAGGCCGGCGAGCGGTCCACGGGCGGCGTCGCGGCGAGCGACGCGTTCTTCCCCTTCCGCGACGCGCTCGACGTGCTTGGCGACGCCGGGGTCGCGGTCGTCGTCCATCCCGGAGGCTCGCTCCACGACGACGAGATCGTCGCCGCCGCCGACGAGCGCGGCGTGGCGCTGGTCATCACCGGAGAGCGCCATTTCCGGCACTGAGCCCGGGCGCGTGCTCGACCGGGATGCAGCCCCGGCACGACCATGAGCGCCCGACTGCTCGACGGGGAGGCGCTCGCGGCGCGCATCAGGCAGGAGATCGCCGAGGAGGTCGCGGCGATGCGCGCTGCCGGGGTTGTCCCCGGCCTCGGGACGGTGCTCGTCGGTGACGACCCTTCGAGCAGCCGCTACGTCGAGATGAAGCGCGAGGACTGCGCGAGCGTCGGAATCGCGTCGATCCATCAGCACCTGCCGGCAGACGTCGCTCAGGAGGAGCTCCTCTCTGTCGTCCGGCGCTACAACGCCGATCCGGAGGTCGACGCCTACCTCGTCCAGCTCCCGCTCCCCGCGCAGGTCGACGAGGAGGCGGTGCTCGCCGCCGTCGATCCGGCGAAGGACGCCGACGGCCTGCACCCGGTCAACCTCGGTCGCCTGGTGATGGGCGTCTCCGGGCCGCTTCCCTGCACCCCGGCCGGCATCGTCGAGCTCCTCTCGGCCAACGCCGTGCCGGTCGAGGGCCGCCATGTCGTGATCATCGGCCGGGGGCTCACGATCGGACGTCCGCTCGCGGCGCTGATGGCGCTGAAGCGGCCCGGCTGCAACGCGGCGGTCACCGTCGTCCACACCGGCGTCGAGGACCTCGCCTCCTACGTCCGGCGGGCCGACGTCCTCGTCGCCGCCGCCGGCCGGGCCGGCCTTGTCACGCCCGAGATGGTCAAGCCCGGCGCAGCCGTCGTCTCGGCCGGGACGTCCTTCGTGGGGCGCCGGCTCGTTCCCGACGTCGAGGAGTCCGTCGCCGAGGTGGCCGGCTGGATCACGCCCCGGCTCGGCGGCGTCGGCCCGATGACCCGGGCGATGCTCCTCCGCAACGCCGTCGCGGCGGCGCGCCGCCGCCATCCCGGCTGACGCGCCAGACGTTCGCGTGACGAAGGTCTCCGAGCTCCTCAAGGCCAGGCGCTGCCTCTCGGTCGAGCTCTGGCCGCCGCGCACGGAGGAGGCGGCGGCGCGCCTCAGGACCTCGCTCGCCCGTCTCGAGCGGCTCCGGCCGGACTTCGCCTCGATCACCTACGGGGCCGGCGGCTCGACGAGAGACCGCACCCACGAGCTCGTCGTCGCGATCCAGGCCGAGGGCAGGATGACGGCGATGGCTCACGTCGCCTGCGCTGCCCACCGTCGGGAGGAGCTCGTCGCGATCCTCGAGCGCTACCGCGCGGCCGGCATCGAGAACCTCCTCGCGCTGCGCGGCGACCCGCCCCTGTGGACCGGCGAGCGGCCGCCGGCGGGTGCGTTGCGGCATGCTGCGGAGCTCGTCGAGCTGGCGAGGGAGATGGGGGACTTCTGCGTCGCCGTGGCGGTCCATCCCGAGATCCATCCCGAGTCGACCGACCTCGAGACGGACCGGCGGCTCCAAGCCGACAAGCTCGAGCGAGCCGACCTCGGGATCAGCCAGATGTTCTTCAAGGCCGATGACTACCTCCGTCTCGTCGAGGACCTGGCCTCTCGCGGCGTCACCAAGCCGGTACTGCCGGGCGTCATGCCGATCGTGAACGCGCGCTCGATGCTCAGGATGGCCGAGCTCTCCGGCACGCGCGTGCCCACCCGGCTCGCGGCGCGGATCGACGCCGTCGCCGGGCGGCCCGAGGAGGTCCGGCGCATCGGCGTCGAGGTCGCGACCGAGATCTGCGTGAAGCTCCTTGCCGAGGGCGTGCCCGGGCTGCACTTCTACACGATGAACCAGGTGGCCGCGACGGAAGAGGTCTGCGAGAACCTCGGCCTGCTGCCCGGAGGGCCGGCGTAGCGGCGGCACTGCGCAAGTCCCCGGCACCGAGCGGGGTCCCATCGCGGTTCGGACCGGCGTCGCTCCCGACCAGGGCGGTAGGCTCCGGCGCATGGCCGAGAAGATCACCATGTCAGCCGAAGGGAAGCTCCATGTGCCCGAGGAGCCGATCATCCCCTACATCGAGGGCGACGGCACCGGGGTCGACATCTGGCCGGCGTCCCGGCTCGTCTTCGACGCCGCGGCCGCCAAGCATGGCCGGCGGATCGCCTGGAAGGAGGTGCTCGCCGGCGAGAAGGCGTTCAAGGAGACCGGGAGCTGGCTGCCCGACGAGACGGTCGGGGCGTTCCGGGACTACCTGATCGGCATCAAGGGCCCGCTCACGACACCCGTCGGCGGCGGGATCCGCTCGCTCAACGTCGCCCTCCGCCAGCTGCTCGACCTCTACGTCTGCCTGCGCCCGGTCCGCTGGCTCCGCGGCGTGCCGTCGCCGGTGCTGCATCCCGAGCGGGTCGACATGGTGATCTTCCGGGAGAACACCGAAGACGTCTACGCCGGGCTCGAGGTCGAGGCCGGCAGCGCCGAGGCGAAGCGGCTCATCGAGCTGTTCCGCGCCGAGGTCGGATGGCAGATCCGCCCCGACTCCGGGATCGGCGTCAAGCCGGTGTCCGTGACGGGCTCGAAGCGGCTGATCCGCGCCGCGATCGCCTACGCCCTCGAGCGCGGCCGCAAGAGCGTCACGCTCGTCCACAAGGGCAACATCCAGAAGTTCACCGAGGGCGCATTCCGGGCATGGGGCTACGAGCTCGTCCGGGAGGAGTTCGCCGACCGCGCCGTCGGCTGGGACGACTGCGGCGGCGAGCCGGGGGACAAGCTGCTCGTGAAGGACGTCATCGCCGACATCGCGTTCCAGCAGGTGCTGACGCGCGCGTCCGAGTTCGACGTGATCGCGACGACGAACCTGAACGGCGACTACCTGTCCGACGCCCTGGCGGCGCAGGTCGGCGGGATCGGCATCGCCCCGGGCGCGAACATCAACTACGTCACCGGTCACGGCGTCTTCGAGGCGACGCACGGGACGGCGCCGCGCTACGCCGGCCAGGACAAGGTCAACCCGGGGTCGGTGATCCTCTCGGGCGTGCTCATGTTCGAGCACCTCGGCTGGCGCGACGTCGCCGACGACATCACGCGGGCCCTCGAGGCGACGATCGCCGAGAAGATCGTCACCTACGACTTCGCGCGCCTCACGGAGGGCGCGACCGAGGTCCGGACGAGCGAGTTCGCCCAGGCGATCGTCGATCGGCTCTGAGCAACAGAACCGCCGCGTGCGGACCACGAAGACCCGTCTCGCCGACGGGCGAGAGCTCGTCTACTACGACCACGACGACTCGCCGCCCCGCACGGCCCGTGATCGCCGCGAGCTGCCGCCGCGACCGGCCGGGTCGGATCTTCGCCACGACCCGTTCCTCGACGCCTGGGTGATGGTGGCCGCCTACCGCCAGGAGCGCACGTTCTTCCCCTCGCCCGAGGAGTGCCCGCTGTGCCCGTCGGGCGAGGGGAGGCCCACGGAGATCCCCGAGTCGGACTACGACGTCGTCGTGTTCGAGAACCGCTTTCCCGCCCTCGCCGGCGACGAGCCGACCCGCGTCGGGGCGGATGCACCCGCGGCACCCGGCGCGTTCCCGGGGCTCCTCGCAAGCCGGCACAGCGCAGGGCGTTGCGAGGTCGTCTGCTACTCGCCGCGACACGAGGCCTCGCTCGTCGAGCTCTCCTCGGACGACGTCGGCCTCGTGCTCGCTGCGTGGGTCGACCGCACCGCCCGGCTCTCGGAGATCCCCGGAGTCGAGCAGGTGTTCTGCTTCGAGAACCGGGGGAGCGAGGTCGGCGTGACGCTCCAGCACCCTCACGGGCAGATCTACGCCTACCCCTTCGTGACGCCGCGCACCTCGAGGGCGCTTCAGGCGGCGACCGCCTACCACCGCCGCACCGGCCGCAACCTCTACGACGACGTCCTCGCCGCAGAGCGGGTCGCCGGCGAGCGCGTCGTCGCCGAGAACGGCTCGTGGACCGCCTTCGTCCCCCATGCGGCACGCTGGCCCTACGAGGTCCACCTCTACCCGAACCGCCGCGTCGCCGACCTCGCCGCGCTCGGCGCGAGGGAGCGCGACGACTTCGCGCCGATCTACCGCGACCTGCTCGCCCGCTTCGACAGGCTCTTCGGCCTGCGCACGCCGTACATGTCCGCCTGGCACCAGGCGCCGGTGCGTGAGGGCCGGGACGCGCTTGCGTTGCACCTCGAGCTGTTCACGGTCATGCGCAGCGCGGGCAGGCTCAAGTACCTCGCCTCCTCCGAGTCGGCGATGGACGCGTTCGCGAACGACGTCGTCCCGGAGGCGGCGGCTGAGAAGCTCCGGGCGCTCGCGCCGTGAGGATGCTCGTCACCGGCGGCGCCGGCTACATCGGCAGCGTCGTCGCCAAGCGGCTCTTGGAGCACGGCGACGAGGTCACCGTCCTCGACGACCTCTCGACCGGGCACGACGACGCCGTGCCGGCGGGCGCAGAGCTCGTCGTGGGCCGGGTGCATGACGCCGAGGCGGTCCTCGCCGGACGCAGCTTCGACGCCGCCGTGCACCTCGCCGCCGCTTCGCTCGTCGCCGAGTCGATCGCCGATCCCGCCAAGTACGAGGAGAACAACGTCGTCGGCAGCCGGTGCCTCGTCGCCGCGCTCGGCCGTCTCGGCGTCGGCCGCCTCGTCTTCTCCTCGACCGCCGCCGTCTACGGCGAGCCTGAGTCCGTGCCGATCGATGAGGACGCGCCGACCCGCCCGGTGAACCCCTACGGCGCCTCGAAGCTCGCCGTCGACGAGATGCTCGCCGCCGAGGCGGGACGATCCGGCCTCGCCGCCGTCAGCCTCCGCTACTTCAACGCCGCCGGCGCCTACGCGGGGCTCGGCGAGCGCCACGATCCCGAGACCCACCTCGTCCCGATCGCTCTCGAGGTCGCCCTCGGGCTCCGCCCGGCGCTCGTCGTGAACGGCGAGGACTATCCGACCGCGGACGGCACCTGCGTGCGCGACTACATCCACGTCGCCGACCTCGCGGAGGCGCACGTTGCGGCGCTGGCCCACGCCGAGGCGAACCGCCATCGCGTCTACAACCTCGGCAACGGCACCGGCTTCAGCGTGCGCGAGGTGATCGCCGCCATCGAGGAGGTCACGGGCCGGTCCCTGACGGTCAGCGTCGGGCCGCGCAGGCCCGGCGACCCGGCCGTGCTCGTCGCGTCCTCCGCCCGAGCCCGAGCCGAGCTCGGCTGGGTGCCCGGGCGCCCCTCGCTCGAGCGCATCGTCGGCGACGCCTGGGAGGTGCTCGTCGCACGCCGGGGACCTCCGTGAGCGGGGTCCGCGCCGCCGGCGAGCGGTTTCGGGCGCTCTTCGGGCGGGAGGCGGAGGGTACGTGGAGCTCGCCGGGCCGCGTCAACCTCATCGGGGAGTTCACCGACTACAACGACGGCTTCGTCCTCCCGACGTCCTTGCCGCTCGCCGCCCACGCCACCGTCGCCGCGCGCGACGACGGGCTGTTGCGGGTTGCCTCGACGGCTCAGGGACTCGGCGCCGCGGACGCGGACTCCGCGACGGCGGGACCGCCGGCGGCTCGAGCTGTGCCCGTCGTCGAGTCTCCGCTCGGCTCGCTCGTGCCGCGGTCGGTCCGTGGCTGGCCGGCCTACGTGCTCGGAGTGGTGTGGGCGCTGGCCGAGGCCGGGCACGCGGTCGGCGGTGCCGACGTCCTTGTCTCCTCAGAGGTCCCGATCGGCGCAGGGCTCTCCTCTTCCGCCGCGCTCGAGTGCGCCGTCGGGCTCGCCCTCGACGGGCTCTACGGACTAGGGGTCGGCCGTGAGCAGCTCGCGCTGACCTGCCAGCGCGCCGAGAACGACTTCGTCGGCGTCCCCTGCGGGATCCTCGACCAGATGGCCTCGCTGCTCTGCGTCCCGGACCACGCGCTCCTGCTCGACACGCGGACGCTCGAGACCCGCCAGGTGCCGTTCGCCCTTCGGGCTTCGGGCCTTGCGCTGCTCGTCGTCGACACCCGGGTCCGTCACGACCATGCTGACTCCGGCTACGCCGACCGGCGGAATGCCTGCGGGCGCGCCGCCGCGGCGCTCGGGCTGCGAGCGCTTCGGGACCTCGACCCGGCCGAGCTCGACTCCTCGGCGAGGCGGCTCGGCGACCCCGTGCTCTTCCGGCGCGTGCGGCACGTCGTCACCGAGAACCAGCGAGTGCTCGAGGTCGCGCAGTTGCTGGAGCAGGGCCGGGTCGCCGCGATCGGCCCGGTGCTCTCCGCCGGGCACGCCTCGGTGCGCGACGACTTCGAGGCGTCCTGCGCCGAGCTCGACGCTGCCGTCGCGGCGGCCGAGTCGGCGGGGGCCCTGGGCGCGCGGATGATCGGCGGCGGCTTCGGCGGCTCGGCGATGGTCCTCGTCGACTCGGGCCGGACAGACGAGGTCGTCGCCGCAGTCGGCGAGGCCTTCGCGCGTGACGGCTACGGCGTGCCGAGGGTCATCCTCGCCGCGCCGGGGCGCGGCGAGGAGCTCGATCTGACCGGGTCGGCGGCTTCCAGGTAGCCTCGGCGCGTGGACGAATCGACGACGCTCTCGAAGACCCGGCCCATCCGCGTCACGGTTACCGGCGCGGCCGGCCAGATCTGCTACTCGCTGCTGTTCCGCATCGCCGCCGGCGAGCTCTTCGGCCCGGCACAGCCGGTCGAGCTGCGCCTGCTCGAGATCGAGCCGGCGATGAAGGCGCTCGAAGGCGTCGTGATGGAGCTCGACGACTGCGCCTCGCCGCTTCTTGTGGGGATCGAGGCGACCTCGGACCTGAAGGTCGCGTTCGACTCGACGAGCTTCGCCATCCTCGTCGGCTCGGTGCCGCGCAAGGCGGGGATGGAGCGCAAGGACCTGCTCGGCGTGAACGGCGGGATCTTCCGCCCGCAGGGGCGGGCGATCGCGGCGCACGCCGCCTCCGAGGTCCGGGTCCTCGTCGTCGGCAACCCCTGCAACACCAACTGCCTGATCGCGCGCACGAACGCGCCGGACGTCCCCGCCGACCGGTGGTTCTCGATGACCCGCCTCGACGAGAACCGCGCCAAGTCCCAGCTCGCCCGCCGCGCCGGGGTGCAAGTCCCCGCCGTGACGAACGTCGCCATCTGGGGGAACCACTCCTCGACGCAGTACCCGGACTTCGTCCACGCCCGCATCGCCGGCTCTCCCGCCGAGGAGGTCATCGGCGACGCCCAGTGGCTGCGGGG
Source organism: Actinomycetes bacterium (assembly GCA_021823365.1). The sequence continues at coordinate 9,233 of JAKAOD010000077.1, forward strand.
CGAGCTCATCACCACGGTGCAAAAGCGCGGCGCCGCCGTCATCGACGCGCGGGGCCTCTCCTCCGCCGCCTCTGCGGCCGCCGCCGCCGCAGATTCGGTGCGCGCCATTCGCCAGTCGACCGACCCGGGTGACTGGACCTCGCTCGCCGTCGTCTCGCGGGGCGAGTACGGCATCCCCGAGGGCCTCCAGTTCGGCTTTCCGGTCCGCTCGACCGGGGAGGGCTGGAGCGTCGTCGAGGGGATCGAGCACGACGCCGAGGCGATGGCGAAGATCCGCCGGACGACGGAGGAGCTCATCGAGGAGCGGGCGGAGGTCTCCGAGCTCCTCGGGCGGGGCTGAGCAGCTCGCCGATGGCGGAGACGAGCTCGGCTGCGGCGACGAGCGCCGCGGCGTCGCCGCGAACCTTGATGCGCCCGTCGGCGAGCAGGTCGGCGACGGGCTCCCCGGCGACGACGGCTGCTGCCGCGTCGTAGTCCTCGACGAGCGTCGCCGTCGCGGACTCGAGGCCGCGACGCAACTCGCTCGGCTCGCCACCTCCGACCAGGAGGGTGTAGGCGACGTCGCCGGTGGGCCCACCGGCGACGAGCTGGCCGAGACCG
>JAKAOD010000078.1 GCA_021823365.1 Actinomycetes bacterium
CGCCGCGGGCGCTTGCGCCCTCTACGCCCTCGTACGGGTTGAGCCAGCTCGTGCACGACCCGCGCACCCAAGGCGACTTCGACTGAACCTGAGCCGCCAACTTCGTCACCTGGCTCGTGATCTTCAGCGCCGGGGCGACCCTGCGGTTGGCAGAGGGACACCGCGCGGGTCTGAAGGACACCCGCGAAGGGAAACATCCGGGGCGTGAAGTCCCCCGTGCCTACGCGCCGCGGCCAGGGGCGGCTCGCAGCCCCGTCGCGCCCGGCGGGGCGCGGGGCGCTGGCTCCATCTTCTCGTCTACGCGACTGAGGGGACAGGGGGCCTACGCTCTCCCCCGTCCAGCGCGAGCGAACCCGTTCGCGCCCCGTGCTGCCATCCGAACGACGCCGAGCGGTGTGATGACTCCAGCTGTGCCAGGTACATGACCGCCCCACCCCCATCGTCCGCCGCACGTCCGGCACGCAGGCCGTCGATCGAGCCCGGCCCCGTCGACGGCCCCCGGGGCGCAGAGACGATGTCCCGGGGCGCAGAGCCGATGTCCCGGGGCGCAGAGCCGATGTCCCGGGGCGCAGAGCTGGTGTTCGTGCCGGCTGATCCTCCACGCTCTGGGTCGTTTGCGTGGTACGACCCGGCTGGCCCCAGCGCGACCGCGGTCGATGCCGCGGATGCTGCCCAGGTCGAGGTCGTCGTGCCCGCCGGTTCGCGGGTGCGGCGCCGGCGCGTGGCAGCGACTCCGCTCTCCCTCGTCGACGCCATCGGCGTGCTGGCGGAGCTCGAGCGCCGATCCGACGGCGCGGCGGGGTCGACCGGCGCCCGGGCCTGGGCGCGGGCCCTGACCGCCGGCCTCGTCCTCGTCGCCCGGGGGCGCGTGTACCCGACGGTCTCCGGCGCCGGGTTCGATGCCTGGGTGGTCGGCCCGCTCGATGCTGCGGACCGCCAGCTGCTCGCCGACCTGGCTGCCACCTTCCCGGCGGCGGCCCACGCACTCTGGGTCCCCGGATCGCGCCCGCTGGCCGTGGCCAGCCCGGACCGCCTGGTGCGGTCGATGTGGGATGCGCTGGCCGACACGCTGGTCCGCACCGCTGGCGCGCCGGTCGTCGCCGGCGGCGACCTGTTCGCCGCCGCTGAACCCCAGCGCGCCGGTCACCTGGCCAGCTGGCTGGGAGAGTGGTCGTCGGGCTTCGAGGGCGGCGCCGACGTCGCCCTGCGCATCGAGCTCGATGGCGGACTGCCGCCGACGGCGCCGGAAGCGGGCACGAACGAGATGGTGCCCCTCACGGCCGATCAGTCGTCAGTGACGGCTCGGGCCGTGGTCCAGGTGGCCAGCCGGGTGGACCCGTCGCTGGTGGTCGACGCCGAGCGGGTGTTCGGCGCGCCGGCGGCACTGGCTGCCCGTTTTGGCGACGACGTGGAGGCCGACGTGTTGCGGGCGCTGCGCCGTGGCGCACGCGCGTGGCCGCCGATGGCCACGATGCTCTCCCGCCCGGTGCCAGACCGGCTGGACCTGAGCGACGACGAAGTGTCGGACCTGCTGGGGGACGCCGCCTCCGACCTGGGTGGGGTGGGCATCTCGGTGCTGTGGCCGGCCGGGATGTTCAGCGACGGCGTGCGGCTCACCGGTTCGATCGGTGCCCCCGGGGCTGTCGTCGGGTCCGGCTTCACCCTCGACGAGCTGGTGTCGTTCCGGTGGCAGGCGACGTTGGGCGGCGAGGAGCTCTCCGAGGAGGAGGTGACGCTCCTCGCCGAGGCGAAGCGGGGCGTGGTCCGGCTGCGAGGACGGTTCGTGGCGGTCGACCCCGAGCTGGTGGACCGGTTGCGCCGCCGGCCGCCTCGGGCCCTCACGGCAGTGGAGGCGCTGGCTGCGGTGCTGTCCGGCTCGGTCGACATCGGCGGCGAGCTGGTGGAGGTGACCGCCCAGCCGCAGTTGGTCGACCTGGCCGACCGGCTGCGGGGAGCGGCCGGCGGTGTCGGTGCCACCGTGGTCGTGCCCGGTGCGCTACGGGCCGAGCTGCGCCCCTACCAGCAGCGGGGGCTCGCGTGGCTGGCCGAGATGACCGGCACCGGGTTAGGCGGGTGCCTGGCAGACGACATGGGACTGGGAAAGACGCTCCAGGTGATCGCCCTGCACCTGCACCGGGCCGGCCAGTCTCTCGGGCCGACGCTCGTGATCTGCCCCACCTCGCTGCTCGCCAACTGGGAGCGTGAGGTGCAGCGCTTCGCCCCGTCGGTGCCCGTGCGCCGACACCACGGCCCCGGGCGCAGCCTTGCGGATCTCGCCCCCGACGAGCTGGTGGTCACCAGCTACGGCGTGGCCCGCTCCGACGCAGCCGAGCTGGACGCGGCGGAGTTCGCGCTCGTGGTCGCCGACGAGGCCCAGCACGCCAAGAACCCGGCCACCGCGACCGCCCGGGCGTTGCGCGCCATCACGGCTCCGGCCCGCTTGGCGCTCACCGGCACGCCGGTCGAGAACCGGCTGTCGGACCTGTGGTCGATCCTCGACTTCACGACCCCCGGGCTGCTCGGCCCGCTGGAGCGATTCCTGCGGACGGTGGCCACCCCCATCGAGCGCTATCACGATCCCGACGCCACGTCCCGCCTGGCCCGGGTCGTCCAGCCCTTCCTCCTGCGCCGTCGCAAGACCGATGCCGACGTCGCCCCGGACCTGCCGGCCCGCACGATCAGCGACCTGCCGGTGGCGCTCACCAGAGAGCAGGTGGAGCTGTACGAGGCGGTGGTCCGTGAGGCGATGGCGGTCATCGAGGGGAGCGAGGGCTTCGCGCGCCAGGGCTTGGTGCTCAAGCTGCTCACGGCGCTGAAGCAGATCTGCAACCACCCGGCGCAGTACCTGCACCAGTCCGGGCCGCTGGCGGGACGGTCCGGCAAGTTGGCTGCCTTGGAGGAGCTGGTGCCGGTCATCGCCAGCGAAGGGGAGTCGGTGCTCGTGTTCAGCCAGTTCGTCGAGTGCCTGGGACTCGTCGAAGCCCGCCTGGGCGAGCTCGGTGTCGGCTGTCTGCTCCTCCACGGCAAGGTGCCTGCCCGGCGCCGGGCCGAGATGGTCGACGAGTTCCAGGCGGGGCGGGTGCCCGTGTTCCTCCTGTCGCTCAAGGCTGGCGGAGTCGGTCTCAACCTCACCCGGGCCAGCCACGTCGTCCACTTCGACCGGTGGTGGAACCCCGCGGTGGAAGATCAGGCCACCGACCGGGCGCATCGCATCGGCCAGACTCGGGCGGTGCAGGTCCACCGCCTGATCGCCGAGGGCACCTTGGAGGACCGCATCGCCAAGCTGATCGAAGGCAAGCGGGAGCTGGCGGAGTCGGTGGTCGGCGGCGGCGAGGCGTGGATCGGCCAGCTCTCCGATGCCGAGCTGACCTCGCTCGTGCAGCTGGGGAGCGCATCGTGAGCCCGCGGCGCTCCCCTGGCTGGTCCGGGGAGTGGCCGGAGCGCCGTCCCCGGCGCCCGGGGCCGGGCCCGCGTCGCCCGGGGCGGCGACCCTTCGGCGCCACCTGGTGGGGGCGGGCATGGGTGGACGCCCTCGAAGGACGTGCCAGCCTCGATCCGAACCGGCTCCCCCGAGGCCGCACCTACGCCCGGGGAGGTGCGGTCGGCGAGCTGGAGCTCGCCCCCGGTCAGGTCACCGCACCGGTGCAGGGCTCGCGCCGGACGCCGTACCGGGTGACGGTGCGGGTGCGGACCTTCGACGCCGCCGGGTGGGAGTCGGTGCTCGACGCCTTCGCCTCCGCCATCGGCCACACCGCGGCCCTGCTCGACGGTGAGCTCCCCCCCGAGGTGGCGGCCGATGCCGCCGACGCGGGCTTCGACCTGCTGCCCGGTCCGGGCGAGATCCAGCCTCGTTGCACCTGCCCTGACTGGGCCGATCCGTGCAAGCACGCCGCCGCGGTGTGCTACCTCGTGGCTGACGCGCTCGACGCCGACCCGTTCGGGATCTTCCTCCTGCGGGGTCGGACCCGGGTCGAGGTGCTCGCCGGGCTCCGGGCCCGGCGCGCGCAGCCAGCAACCGGCCAGGCCCATGACGAGGATCTCGAGCTGGCGACGGCGACGGACCGAGGCGTGCCCGCGGCCGACGCTTGGCGGGGGAGCCTCCAGGCGATCTCGGGCGGTGCAGGCGCTCCGAGCGAGGCGGGCGGGGTCGCCGTGCTGCCCCTCGTGCCGCTCCCACCGAGCCGCCCGGGTCGCCCACCCATACTGATCGGGGAGCCACCGGCTGGCGCGGTCGTCGACCCGGCCGGCCTCCGCGCCGTGGCGGCCGACGCGGCGGCGCGGGCACTGCACCTGGCGTCGGGCGGCACCGACCACGGCCTGGACCTCACGTCCGACGCGGACCTGGCGAGACGTGCCGCCGCGCTGGTGGGCCCGTCCGCAGGGGAGGGCGTCGACCTGGCAACGCTCGCGGCCCGGGCGAACCTGCCGCCCCGCCAGCTGCTCCGCCGGGCTCTGGCGTGGCAGGCCGGAGGGGTTCCGGCGCTGGGCGTGCTCGAAGAGCAGTGGGACCCCGGCGCACGCGCCATGGCGGAGGGCCGGCGGCTGCTCGGGGGCGAGGCATCCGTCCGGCGCAACCGTGCGACCGCCGGCGAACGCCAGGTGCGCCTCGGCCGCGACGGGCGCTGGTACCCCTATCGCCGGGCATCGGACGGTGGCTGGGACCCCGACGGCCCTGGAGTGCCCGCCGCCACCGGAGAAGTCGGCGCGCAGGACGGTTCGGAGAGCCGTGGGAGCGATGGGGAAGAAGAGGACCTGGACGTCGAGTGACGCCGGGCTCACCGAGGCTCCACCGAGGTGGGTGCGGTGATCCCGCCTCGGATCTCACCCGGGCAGCTCCTCCGGTGATCCACTCTCGCTGGCCGGATCGAGGGCGCGATCCGGCGCCTCGAGACCGAGGTGACGGCGCACTCGGTCGGCGAGCGCGGCCGGGATGACGGTGTCGGGGTCGTGGTCGCCGAGCGACGTCGTCGCGCCGACGAGCGCCTGGTACAGAGGCGGGCAGGTGGCACAGCCGACGAGATGGGCCTCGAGCGCGGCACGCTCGGGGTCTTCGAGCTCGCCGTCGATGTAGCTCGACACCTGCTCTCGGGCTTCCCAGCAGCTGAGTGGGACGCCGGCGTTCGCCGTCCGCCGTTCCTCCTGTCGTGACAAGGCGCTCACGAGCATCATCCTTCCTCGCCGGATCCGCTGCTTGGCGGCTGGGAGCGAGACGCCCAGGACGTCTGCGACCTCGGCTGCCGTAAAGCCCTCCGCGTCGTGGAGCACGACTGCGCTTCGGTAGTGAGAGGGCAGGCGGACGAGCGCGTCCCGAAGCTCCGCCGCTGACTCGGCGCGCTCCACGACCACCTCGGCGTCGACGCTGTATGCATCGTCGCGCCATCGGGCTTCCACGTCCGCCTCGCTGAGCTCGTGGGCGTGGTGACGGGCCCGATCGACCGCCAGGTGGTAGAGGATCCGATGGAGCCAGGTGCGCAGCGACGCCTCGCCCCGGTACTGCGACGCCCGCTCGAGCGCACGAACCACGGTATCGCCGACGAGGTCTTCGGCGTCAGCGTCGTTGGCCGTGATCGAGCGGGCATAGCGGTACAGGCCGGCGAGCTCGGCCGCCACCCCGCGGGCGACGTCCCCGCTTCGGTCTTCGGTGGCCCGGACGTTCGCCATCCACCCAGTCTTTCGCGTGCGGTCCACCGCCCGCCGCCCGAGAGAGGCGGCGCTGCGGACGAACCGAGACTCAGACCGACCCGTCCGCGCGACGTCCTGTGGAGCTCGAGGTCGGCGTCAGGCGGCCCGGTGCACGTGGAAGACCCGGTGCGCGCCGGTCGCGGTGTCGCCGGTCGCGGTGTCGCCGGTCGCGGTGTCGCCGGTCGAGATGGTCTTGATGCCGAGAAGCTGGTAGAGGGGGCAGTACCCGCCCGCGGCCGTCGCGGCCATAACCGCGGCGACGACCAGCAGCACGATTCCCCCGGCCGTCGAGAAGCCGAGAACGCCGCTTCCGGCGACCGCGCCGGCCGCCACGAGAAGCCGGAGGCTCCGGTCGATCCTTCCCATGTTCTTCTTCATCGCTCGCTCCTTTGATCGAGTTCCGAACTACGCCTCACAGACGCACGAGCAGCCGGGATCGATACAGGCCCTCTTCAGGTCGGGCACCCGGGGCGTCTGACGATCGTTCTCCCGCTCGCGGCTCATCCGAGCTTCGCGGCTCATCCGAACTTCGCGGCTCATCCGAACAGCGCCACACGAGCAGACCGGGGCGCCTTCACGAGCAGCGGGGTGGCCAGCACCGTCGCAGCCACGACCCCGCCGAGCACGGCGAAGCCGAAGCCGAGGTGGGCGTCGGAGCCGGCCACGAGCAGGCTGACCGTCAACGGCCCCAACGCCTGGCCGCCGGTCGAGCCGATCCCCCACACCAGCGCGTTGCCGGTCGTCGAGGATTCTTTCGGCACGTAGTCGGCCACCAAGGAGAGCAAGAGCGGGAAGCCGCTGAAGGTGAAAAGCCCGAACACCCCGAGCGCGACGAGCGCGCTCGCGCCGTCGCCGGAGGTCGAGAGGAAGAAGAAGATCCCTCCGGCAGATCCGACGCTGTCGAGCGCAAGCACGAGGCGCTTGTCGAAGCGGTCGGCCAGGAGCCCGAAGATCGGCTGGCCGACGATCCCGCCCGCGTACATCACCGTCACGGTGAACCCGAGCGTGGTGGAGACCCCGGCATGGCGCACGGCGGTGAGGTAGATGGGAACCCAGGAGACGACACCGATGAAGCCGAGCGAGCGAAAGAACGAGATCGCGGTGAGCGCGACGACGCTTCGGCTGAGCAGCGGTCGCAGCGAGCCGGGCCGGCGGTGCGTGCGGGGACGCCGTGTGAGCGCCGAGCCCGCGCCCGCGCGCCCAGTCGCGAAGGGTGCAGGAGCCCGACCCCCCTCCGGCCGATCCGGGCGGGGCTCGGTCACCTGCTCGGGGAGCCCGGCGAGGACGATCCCTGCCGCGAGAAGGCTCAGGCCCCCGAAGATCCCCGCCGTGGCGGGCTTCGTGACGCCGAGGGCGGCGATGAGGAAGAAGAGGGCAGGGTAGAGCGCACGTCCGAGGCTGCCGAAGGCGCCGTTGACGCCGAGCGCCCTGCCCCGGGCACCTTTTGCGAACGCGAGCTGGAGGATCGAACCGCCCAGCGGGTGGTAGAAGGAGCTGCCGACGCCGGCGACGAGCGCGGCAGCGACGACGAGCGCGTCGCTCCCGGCACCGCGCACAGAGAAGGCAGCGTAGAAGCCGAGGAGGGACAGTCCGAGCGCGGCGATCCCCACCGCGATCATCGTCGTGCGCCGGCCGACCTTGTCGGCGAAGAGCCCGACCACGACGCCGAAGCCGGCCGAGGTGACGTAGAAGATCGTCAGCATGACCGTCACCATGACCGTCGAGGTGTGGCGTCCCTGGGCGAGGAGGTCGCCGACCACCGGGACGAAGAAGACGACGCCGTCGTTCACGAAGTGGGCGAACGACGTCACTCCGAGGAGGCGAGCTGGTCGCGGCGCGCCCGCGTCCGGCGCGCCCGCGTCCGGCGCGCCCGCGTCCGGCGCGCCCGGCGCGCCCGCGCCGGCACCGGGCACGTGACCCGGTGCCGGCTGGCTCACCGATGAACGTTCGGTTGAACGTTCGGTTGTCTCAGGCGGCATCGGCCGCAGCGTCGATGGGCGTCGCGGAATGCGTCACCGGGACGCGCATCGGCGCGGGTGCCGCCGCGGTGGGGACGACCACCTCGAGCACCCCTTGGTCGTAGTGAGCTCGGATCGCTGCAGGATCCGTCCCTTCGGGCAGGTTCAGGCAGCGCTCGAAGCGCCCGTAGGAGCCCTCACGGTAGCGGGTGGTCTCGCTCGTTCCCTCGGCTCCCCGGCGGCGCTCGCCGGAGATCGTGAGCACGTCGGCGTCGACGCGCACCTCGAGGTCGCGCTCGGGATCGACGCCGGGCACGTCGAAGCGGAGAACCGTCTCCCCCTCACGCTCTGCGACCTCGCACGCGGGAACGAAGCGTGCGGCGCCGCCCGTCGAGCGCTCGGCGAGCCCGAGCCATCGCTCGACGTCCTCGACGAAACCGTCGAGGTCCCGGACTGGCTGCCATCTGATCAGTGAAGCCATGGTCGTCCTCCTTCCCCTGGGCGCTTGCGTGCGTCCACTCTGGGTGTTCGACATCTCCATAGATGCACGAGCGGGTCAGATGGCGCGCCGTTCCGATGCGCAGTCCCGCGTGCGCAGTCTCGTCGAGCGAGGCAGGGCACGAGCCGGCCTCGCCGACCTGCCCTCCGCTACCGTGGGCGTATGGCCGAACGAGACGCGTCCTTCGTGCACCTGGATCTTCGTGAAGGGTACCGGTTCGTCGTCGATATGGGGGGCGACCAGACCCTCACCATGGACGAGCCGCCCCCGCTCGGGGAAGGAGCTGGACCGAACGCGTCGACCGTCCTCGGGGCTGCGGTGGGGAACTGTCTCAGCGCGAGCTTGGTCTACTGCCTGCGCCGGGCGCACCTCGAGGTCGAGAGCCTGGAAACCGAGGTGGTGGTCACCCCGGTGCGCGACGAACGCGGGCGCCTGCGCATCGGCTCCATCAAGGTGCGCCTGCACCCGGTGCTCGCAGGCGACTCGCCAGGGCGGGTCGGGCGCTGCCTCGAGCTGTTCGAGGACTTCTGCGTGGTGACCGAGAGCGTCCGCCACGGGATCGCCGTCGACGTCGCCGTCGACGTCGACGGCGACGGCGAGGCCGCCCTCGACGCGGCGACGGGTTCCGGCGCGCCGACGACCTCGACCGCTCGTGGGGCCCTCGCCACCGACCACGACGACGGGTCTTCCTCCCGGGATGAGTGAGCTCCGCGCGCGGCGTACCGCGCCCGGAACAGGTGACCGCGCGAGCAGCACGCGCCGGCCAGCGAGCCAAAGGGAGGGATCCGCGGGCCTGTTGGACTCGCTCTGGGGTTACGAAGCGGACCTCGAACGCCTTGCCGAGCAGCTCTGCCACCACCACCAGGACGCAGAAGACGTCGCCCACGGCGCGCTCGTCAAAGCCGTCACCCATCTCGAAGGGTTCCGCTCTGAGGCCACGCTCCGCACGTGGCTGCACCGCATCGCCGTGAACGAGTGCGCGATGCTTCGCCGACGGCCGCCGGCAGTCTCGATCGAGGCGCTCGGGCCGCGCACGCGCGACGCTTCCAACCCGGATCCCGTCGAGGGTCCCGAGGAGGCCGCCCTCGAAGCCGACCGGCGCCGGGCGGTGCTCTCCGCCCTCGAGCAGCTGCCGGCCCGGGAGCGCCTCGTGGTCCTGCTCTCGGTCGGCCGGGGGCTGCCTGCCGACGCGGTCGCACGAAGGACCGGGCTCAGCGTGCCCGCGGTGCGCTCCCTCCTCTACCGGGCGCGCCGGAGGATCCGAGCCGAGGTCGGCCAGCCCTAGCCTCTCGCCGCCACCGTGAGACGGCGGAATGGGAATACCCATATGGGTATTGCTGTTGGCGTTGGCGGATCGAAAGCAAGGAGCGCACCATGGCAACTACTCACGTGAGCGACGCGTCGTTCGACGAGACCGTCGGCTCGAACGAGATCGTGCTCGTCGACTTCTGGGCGGCGTGGTGCGGGCCGTGCCGGATGTTCGCGCCGATCTTCGAGGCGGCGTCGGAGCGCCATCCCGACATCGTCTTCGCCAAGGTCGACACCGAGGCCGAGCGCGCGCTCGCAGCGCGCTTCGGGATCATGTCGATCCCCACCCTGATGGCCTTCCGGGACCAGATCGTGCTGTTCGCCCAGCCGGGCGCTCTGCCCGGCGCCGCGTTGGAAGAC
>JAKAOD010000079.1 GCA_021823365.1 Actinomycetes bacterium
TAGCGGCCGCGGTCGAGCTCCTCCGACTTGCGCAGGTAGTCCAGAGCCTCGTCGCGCGGCCATCCCCCGACCGCCGGGGTCGGGTGGAGGGCGGCCGCGAGCTCGAGGGCGCTCGGCGCGCCGGCGGCGGCGAGCGACCCACGCACCTGGGTGGCCAGGTGTGCGACGTTGCGCAGGCCGAGCAGGCGCGGGGCCTCCGGCGCGTCAAGCGCGGCGCACAACGGCCCGAGACCGGCGAGGATCGCCTCGACGACGACGCGGTGCTCGGCTCGCTCCTTCTCCGACGCGAGCAGCATCGCGGCGAGGTGGCGGTCCTCGTCGGGGTCGCCGCTCCGGGCGACCGTGCCGGCGAGGGGCTGGGAGACGACCTCGAGGCCACGCCGGCGCACGAGCAGCTCCGGGCTCGCGCCGACGAAGCCGTCCACGGCGAAGGCGCAGCAGGACGGGTGCAGCGCCCGAAGCCGCTCGAGCAGGTGCTCCTGGCGAAACGGCCTGTTGGCGGTGGCGAGGACCTCTCGCGCCATCACGACCTTGTCCAGCCGGCCCGACCGGACCACCTCGATGGCCTGCTTGACGCGGCGGCGGAAGTCCTCGTGCGACCTGACGGAGCTGAGCTCGAAGCGGTCGGGCGCCTCCGCAGGGCGGCGCCGCGGCGGCTCGCCGACGAAGGGGAACGACCGCATCGCGACCTCAAGGTCGTCGCGGCCACCGACGGCGACGACCCTCCGCCCGTCGCCGTCGGCGATCACGGCGAAGCGAGGGACGACGAGCTCGGACCAGTCGTCGGGGTCGAAGGCGAGGGCGCCCAGAGCGATCGGCCCGGGGCGGACCGGCCCCGGCGCGCCTGTGGCTGCGGTGCCGTCGAGCGGCCGGATCGCCCGGAGCCGCCCGGCGACCTCGCCCACGGCCTTCGCGTCGGCCGTGCCGAGCGGCAGCGTGATGCGCGCCGCCTCCCCCCAGGTGTACAGCGACCTGCCGTCGCGCTCGATGACGCGCCCGCCGGCGTAGGCAAGGACGCGGGCCGCCTCGACGGTTTGCTCGTCGACGCGCTCGACTCGGAAGCAGAGCTCGTCGGCACGCCGCGGGCCGGCGGGCTCGCTCGAGCGGGTTGCGCCGGCGCCAGCCTGACGTGGCGCGCCGGCGTCCGAGCCGGGGGCGCTCACCCGCGCCGCGCGGAGGCCGTCGCCCGCCGCTCGGGGAGCGACCTCCCTCCGACGCGTGTCGCCGTGACGACCTGGGTGACGCCGCCGCTGAGCGGCCGGTGCGCGACGTCCCGGAAGCCGGCGCGGGCGACGAGGTCGAGCAGCTCGGCGCGGGGGGGAAGGTAGGCCACCGACCGTGGAAGGTAGTCGTAGGCCGCCCGTTCCGACAGCGCCGCTCCGAGAAGGGGGACGACGCCGTGCATCCAGATCCGGTGCGCCGCGCCGAGCAGGGAGGAGGTCGGGGTGTCGACCTCGAGGAGGGCGATGCGTCCTCCGGGGCGCAGCACCCGCCCGCACTCCGCGAGCACGCCGGCGAGGTCGGCGAGGTTGCGGAGGGCGAAGCCGCTCACGACGCCGTCGAGGGTGCCCGGTGCGAACGGGAGCGCCCCGGCGTCGGCCTGCACGAGCGCAGCTTCGCCGGCGCGCGCCGCGACGAGCATGCCGGCGGACGAGTCGATCCCGACGGCCCGGTGACCCGCGCCCGCGAGCTCGCGGGCAAGGTCTGCGGTGCCGCAGGCAAGGTCGAGGACCGACGAGCCGGGGGCGAGGCGGAGCAACCCGATCGCTCGCCGCCGCCAGCCCCGGTCGAGCCCGAGGGTCATGAGCCGGTTGAGGAGGTCGTAGCGCGGTGCGATGGCGTCGAACATGCGCCGGACCATCGCGGCCTTCGCGGCGCCGGTCGGCAGCGTCGCCCCGCGCCCTACTGCCTCGAGAAGGGTCGCGCCGTCGCCCTCGGAACCCGGGCCGGTGTCGCTCAGCGGAACCAGGTCTTGAAGTACGACCGGCTCTGGGGGTGGAGCAGCAGCGCGACGAGGGCGATCTCGAACAGGAGCGACAGGATGCCCCCCGCGAAGAGGCCGGAGGCGATCAGCATGGCGAGCGGGACGACCGCCGCCACGACGGCGAGGTAGTAGCCCCAGCGCCGCTCGTTGGCGACCCCGTAGCCGCCCGCCACGTCGGCCGCCACGAGGACCAGCCCGAGCCGACCGATGCCGCCGGCGATGAGGCCGAACAAGAGGCCGAACAGGGCGTTCCAGTACAGGAGCGCGACCGCGAACTGGAGCGTCTGCGGCTGGTGCGAGGGAAACCAGCGCCGCTCGGTGAGGCTCGTGCGTGCCACGCACCCATTCTGTCAGCTCCGCGCCCCGGCTGAGGCGCGCGCCGCGAGCTGTCCGCAGGCGGCGTCGATCGACCGGCCCCGGGTCCGGCGCACCGTGACGTTGACGCCGGCGCCGGCGAGACGGTCGCCGAAGGCGCGCACTCCCTGCGCCGAGGTCCCTCGGGCGTGGTAGCCGGGTGTCGGGTTGAGCGGGATCAGGTTGACGTGTGCCCTGAGCCGCCGCGCGATCGCGGCGAGCTCGTCGGCGTCGCTCGACCGGTCGTTCACGCCGTCGATCAGCGCCCACTCGAGCGAGATCCGCCGATGAGTCGCTGCGAGGTACTCCTCGCACGCCTCGACCAGCACGCCGATCGGGTACCTGCGGTTCAGGGGCACGAGCCGGTCGCGCAGGGGATCGTTGGCCGCGTGCAGCGAGACGGCGAGGTTGAGCTGGAGCGGCTCCCGGGCAAGCCGGCGGATCCCCGGGACGACTCCCACGGTCGAGACGGTCAGGCGGCGCGCGCCGATCCCGACGTCCCGCACCACCCGCCGGAGGGCATCGAGGACGTTGTCGTAGTTGGCGAGCGGCTCTCCCATGCCCATCACGACGACGTGGTCGAGCCGCCGCCCCCGCTCGCGCGCCGCACGGGCGGCGCGGACGACCTGCTCGAGGATCTCGCCGACGCCGAGATGGCGCCGGAAGCCGGCCTGCCCCGTGGCGCAGAAGGCACAGGCCATCGCGCAACCCGCCTGCGAGGAGACGCACGCCGTCGAGCGCCGCGGGTGGTGCATGAGGACCGTCTCGACCTCCGCCGCGCCCGCGCAGCGGAACAGCCACTTCACCGTGTCACCGCTGTCGGCGACCGACTCGGCCTCGAGCTCGAGCGCCGGGGAGAGCGATGGTTCGCCGGCGAGGCGCTCTCGCAGCTCCCGCGGCAGCCCCCTCGCGCGCGCCGGCTCCTCGAAGCGGCGGTAGAGCGACTCCCAGAGCTGGTCGACGCGGTAGCCCGCCGCGCTGCCGAGGAGCCGTTCGAAGTCGGCGCGCGTGAGGTCATAGCGGCTCACGGGCGGGCGGCGGCGTGCGGCGGCCGTCGCCCGGGCGATGCTCACCGGCTCGAGTGTCGCGGGCTCCGGCGTCACCCGGTCGAGCTTTCGGGTCCGGCGGCGACGTCGCCTACGTAGGCCTGGTCGGCGTGGTCGACGGCGAAGCCGGTCGCACGGTAGAGACGGACCGCGCCGGCGTTGTCGGCATCGACGTAGAGCGTGACGAGCGCGAGGCCGAGCTTCTCGAGGTGATCGAGGCCGGCGAGAAGGACCGCCTGCCCGAGGCCGCGGCCCTGCAGCGACGGATCTACGCCGACGACGTAGACCTCGCCGAAGGGCGGCTCGGCCTCGTGGACCTTCGTCCAGCAGAAGGCGTCGACGCCGGCGTCCCCCTCGTGGAGCAGGAAGCCGGCCGGGTCGAACCACGGCTGGCGCTCACGGTCGGTGAGCGTGTGCGCCTCCCAGGTGCCCTGCTCCGGGTGGCTCGAGAAGACGCGTGCGTTCAGGTCGAGCCACACTTCCTCGTCGTGCCCGACCCGGAACGCCCGAACGCCGGCACGCGGGATGCGCCGCAGGTCGGGCTCGAGCGGAAGGCGCCGACGCATCTGGTAGAGCGTCCGGCCCCGGGCCAGGCCGGCCGCGGCGGCGATCTCGTCGTCGAGCACGTCGGGCCTCGGGACCCAGAGGTGGACGTGCCCGCCGCCCTGGCACGCGACCTCGTCGAGCGCCGCGGCGAGGAGGTCGCCGGCGACGCGGCGTCTCGATCCCCGTGCCGAGGGGTGGACGACGTACTCGACCGCCCAGCTCCCCGGCCCCCGGCTCAGCTGGGCGTAGCCGACGAGCCGGTCGGAGCCCTCGGGCCGGGCGACGAATCCGGCGAAACCGGCGCGTCCGCCCTCGACGAGGTCGATCCACTTGTGCTCGCCGAGCGGCGCGTGGTCGTCTGCCTGCTCGGCGGCCCGGAGCAGGGCGGCGACGGCGCCGATGTCGTCCTCGCCCATGCGGCGCTTGACGTCGACCTCGTGCACGCCCCGAGGGTACCGGCACGGCGCCTCTCGCTCTCCCCGCTCCGGCGGCGCGATGGGCCAAGATGTCGTCGTGCCCGAGCGGTCCGCGGAGCTGTCGTCGATCGCAGACCAGCTGGTCCAATTGACCGCCCGGGTGACGGCGATGGCGGAGGCGGCCGAGACGGCCCACGAGAGCGACGTCGCGGTCGAGCTCTTCGGCGTCGAGCGGGCGCTGGCAGGGGCGGCTCGTCGCGTCGAGCGGCTGGCGGAGCCGAGACCGCGCCGCCGCTGAGGCGGCCGGACGGGGCGGCGGAAGGGCCGGGCAGCAGGGAGCTGGGCCCATCGAGAAAAGGCGCGTCGAGGACAGGCACGGCGGGGGAGAGGCGCACGGGCGGCGGCGCCCGGAGGCGCCGCCGCCAGGCGTCCCGGGCGGCGGAACTGCTCGGGACGCCGACGGAACCGACTGGCGGGAACCGGCTCCTGCGCGACGCTACCGCTGCCGGGCGGCTCGCGCCTGCGGCGCGCGCCGGGGCGTCCCGGCTCGTCGCGGTGCCGGTGCCGGTGCGACGAACGCCGACGGGCAGACGTCGGCGAGAGGGCACTCACCACAACGCGGACGGCGCGCCGCGCAGACCTCCCGCCCGAGGAGGATGAGGCGAAGGCTGAGCGCGCCCCACCCGGCCGGCGGGACGAGCTCGCACAGGTCGCGCTCGACCTTCTCGGGGTCCGTCTCCCCGCTGAGCTCGAGCCGGCGCGCGAGCCGGCCGACGTGGGTGTCGACCGGCAGGCCGGGCCGGTCGAAGGCGACCGAGCGGACGACGTTCGCGGTCTTCCTGCCGACGCCCGGGAGGCGCACGAGCGCCTCGAGGTCGTCGGGGACCTCGCCTGCATGCTCGGCGACGAGCGCCCGGGCCATGCCGAGCAGGCTTGCCGACTTGGCGCGGAAGAAGCCGGTCGGGCGGACGAGCTCCTCGAGCTCGGCGGTGTCGGCCGCCGCGAGGGCGGCCGCAGTCGGGTAGCGACGGAACAGCGCCGGGGTGACGAGGTTGACACGCTCGTCGGTGCACTGCGCCGAGAGGATCGTCGAGACCAGCAGCTCGTAGGGATCGCGATGCTCGAGGGCGCAAAGCTCGCCGGCGTCGCCCGGGTAGCGGGCGGCGAGCCGCGCCACGACAGTGCGCGCACGCGTGGCGCGCCTGCTGCCGCTGCTCACGCGGCGCTCGCCGTGCGCAGGGCCAGAGGCGGGCGCAGCGCTCCGGGACTCGGCCATGCGGCAGCGTACCGCCGGACGGGGCGGGAAGGGCCGGTCGCGGCCTTGGCTACGCTCGGGCGCAATGCTCAACCGCCTCGACCTGCGCGGGGTCCCCGCGACGGCGCCGCTCGGACTGCCCCGACCCGACCTCGGCGGCGAGGCGCCGGTGGAGGAGGTGCGCGCGCTGATCGCAGAGGTGCGCCGGCGCGGCGACGCCGCGTTGAGGGAGCTGACGCAGCGGTTCGACGGCGTCGAGATCGACGAGATCGCCGTGCCGCCGGACGAGCCCGGCCGGGCGCTCGACCGGCTCCCGGACGGTCTGCGGCAGGCGCTCACGGAGGCCCACGACGCCATCGAGGCGTTCCACCGGCACCGTGGCGCGCCCCCGGGCCGTATCGAACGCGGCGGGATCGCCGTCGAGCAACTCGAGATCCCCGTCGAGCGCGTCGGGTGCTACGTGCCGGGCGGCCGCGCCCGCTACCCCTCGACGGTGCTCATGACCGCCGTGCCCGCCCGAGTCGCCGGGGTGGGCTCGGTCGCCTGCTGCGTCCCTCCGGGGCCGGACGGCAGGCTCCCCGACGAGGTGCTCGCCGCGGCGGCGCTCGCCGGCGTCGACGAGGTCTTCAGGGTCGGCGGCGTCCAGGCCATCGCCGCGCTGGCCTACGGGACCGAGACGATCCGGGCCGTCGACGTCGTCTGCGGACCGGGGAGCAAGTGGGTGTCGCTCGCCCAGGCCGAGGTGCGCGGTGTCGTCGGCGTCCCCGCGAGCTTCGCCGGGCCGTCGGAGGTGGTCGTCGTCGCCGACGACTCGAGCCCGCCGACCTTTGCCGCGATCGACGTCGTGGTCCAGGCCGAGCACGGGCCGGACGGCCTGGCGTGGCTCGTCACCTGGTCCGAGGAGCTCGCCGGCGCCGTCGCGAAGGAGGTGGAGCGGCTCGTCGAGCGCTCCCCCCGGCGCGAGGAGACCCGGTCGACCCTCGAGCGCGGCGGCTACGCCGTCGTGGTCGACTCCCCGGAGCAGGCCATGCGGGTCGCCAACGAGATCGCCCCGGAGCACCTCGAGCTCCTTCTCGAGGACCCGGCACCGCTGTTGCGGCTCGTGCGGCATGCTGGCGCCGTGTTCCTCGGGCCGCTCTCGCCGGCGTCGGTCGGCGACTACGTCGCCGGGCCGAGCCACGTGCTCCCCACGTTCGCAAGCGCCCGGTTCGCGAGCGTCCTCGGGGTCGAGGACTTCGTGCGCCGCGTCCACGCCGTGGAGGTCGGGCGGTCCGGGATCGAGAGGGTCGCCCCGCACGTCGCCGCGCTCGCCGACGCCGAGGGCCTTGCCGCTCACGCCGAGTCGGTCAGGCTCCGCGTCGGCGCGCCCGGGTGGAGCGCCTCGTGAGCGTCCCCGCCGCCACCCGCCTCGCGCCGCGTCGCGACGTGTCGCTGCTCCCCGGGTACCACTCGCCGCAGGTCGAGGTCGCGGTCCGCCTCAACGCGAACGAGGCGCCCGAGCCGCCGCCGGCCGAGTTCTTCGAGGAGCTCCGCCGTGAGGTCGGCGACGTCGCCCTCAACCGCTACCCGGACCGGGAGGCGCTCGCCCTTCGCGAGGCGGTCGGCCTGCAGCACGCGCTCCCGCCCGAGCGCGTCTACTGCGCCAACGGATCGAACGAGGTCCTCCAGTCGGTCTTCCTCGCCTACGGCGGGCCCGGGCGGGCCGCCGCGGTGTTCGAGCCGAGCTACGCCCTCCACCCGCACATCGCACGCGTCACCGGGACCGAGGTCGTCGAGGGGGAGCGCGACGCCGAGATGCTGATCGGCGAGCGCGAGCTGGCTCGCCTCCTCGCGTCGGCCGGTCGGCGCCGGGCGTCCAGCCCGGAGATCGTCTTCCTCTGCTCGCCGAACAACCCGACCGGGCGCGCCGAGCCGCGGGCGACCATCGAGCAGGTGCTCGCACGCGCCCCGGGGCTCGTCGTCGTCGACGAGGCCTACGGGCAGTTCTCGAGCTGGTCGGCGTGCGAGCTGCTCGCCGACCACCCCAACCTCGTCGTCGTCCGGACGTTCTCGAAGACGTGGTCGCTCGCCGGGCTGCGGCTCGGGTACGCCCTCGCCGACCCCCGCGTGGTGGAGGACCTCGGCCGCGTGACGCTCCCGTACCATCTCGACGCGATCAAGCAGCGTGCCGGCCGGATCGCGCTCCGGTACGAGGGCGCGATGCACGAGCGCGTCGCCCGGCTGGTCGGCGAGCGCCTGCGGCTCGTCGACGGGCTCGCCCGCCTCGGGCTCGAGGTGTTCCCCTCGGACGCCAACTTCGTGCTGTTCAAGGTCGGCAGCCGGGACGCACGCGAGCTCTGGCGGGAGCTGCTCAGCCGCTCGGTGCTCGTGCGAGACGTCTCGGGCTGGCCACGGCTGCAGGGCTGCCTTCGGGTGACCGTCGGTACGCCCGCCGAGGACGACGCCTTTCTCGCCGCGCTGTCCGCGGCGCTCGGCTGACGGACGGGGAGGGGCGATGGCGGCTCGTCGGGCGGTGCGCGACCGGACGACGAAGGAGAGCACAGTCCACGTCGAGCTGGACCTCGACGGGAGCGGGAGCGCCGAGGTCTCGACCGGCCTGCCCTTCTTCGACCACATGCTCGCCCAGCTGGCGCGCCACGGGCGCCTCGACCTCGTGGTCCGCACCTCCGGCGACCTGGAGGTCGACGCCCACCACAGCGTCGAGGACACCGGGATCGTCCTCGGCGAGGCGCTCGCGTCGGCCCTCGGCGACAAGGCAGGCGTTCGCCGCTTCGCGTCGGCGAGCGTCCCGCTCGACGAGGCGCTCGTCGAGGTCGCCCTCGACCTATCCGGCCGGGCGTTCCTCCGCTACGACGTCCCGCTCGGGGCCGAGGCGCACCCGCTCGGCTCGCCGGGCTTCGAGCCGCAGCTCGCCGAGGAGTTCTGGCGGGCGCTCGTGGGCCTGGCTGGCGTGACGCTGCACGTCGGCCTGCGGCACGGCCGGAACACCCACCACGTGCTCGAGGCGTCGTTCAAGGCGGTCGCCGTCGCGCTGCGCGACGCGGCACGCCTGGAGGGCGGCGGGGTGCCGTCGACCAAGGGCGTGCTGTGATCGCCGTGCTCGACTACGGCATCGGCAACCTCCGCTCGGCGGAGAAGGCGCTCCAGCGCGTCGGCGGCGAGGCCCGTCTCGTCTCCGACCCGGCCGATGCGGAGGGGGCGACAGGGGTCGTGCTCCCCGGCGTCGGCGCCTTCGGAGCGTGCGCGCGGGCGCTGAGAGCTTCCGGCCTCGACGCCGTCGCCCTGCGAGCGCTTCGCGACGGCGTGCCCTTCCTCGGGATCTGCGTCGGCTGCCAGCTCTTGTTCGAGGGCTCGGAGGAGGACCCCGACGAGACCGGCCTCGGCGTGCTCGACGGCGGCGTGAGGCGCATCCGCGGCGACGTGAAGCTCCCGCAGATGCAGTGGAACCGGCTCGAGCTCCGCCCCGGCGGCCGCTCGGCGATGCTCCCGCCGGGCGTGGAGGGGGGATGGTTCTACTTCGTGCACTCCTACGCGCCGGAGCCGGCCGGCGCGGCGCTCGACTGCGTCGTCGCGACGTGCGACTACGGCGGCCCGGTCGTCGCTGCCCTCGAACGAGGAGGCCTCTGGGCGACCCAGTTCCACCCTGAGAAGTCCGGGCGATCCGGGCTCGAGCTCCTCGGGCGCTTCGTCGCGGCGTCCTCCGGCGCGCCCGTCGTCGCGGCGTCCTCCGGCGCGCCCGTCGGCGAGGCGGGCTCGGGCGCGCGGCACGGCGGCGGCGCCGAGGGCGCAGCAGGGAGGCGGCCGGCAGGTCTTCCCGGGTGATGGACCTCCTGCCGGCGATCGACCTGCGGGGCGGGCGCTGCGTCCGCCTCCTGCGAGGCGATGCCGACCAGGAGACCGTCTACGGCGACCCGGTCGAGCTGGCGCGCGCCTACGGCGCAGGGGGGGCGCCGATGCTGCACGTCGTCGACCTGGACGCCGCCATGGGCGGCGTCCTCGCCAACCGGCCGATCGTCGAGCGCATCGTCGGGGAGGCGGGCGTGCCGGTCGAGTACAGCGGCGGGGTGCGCGCGGAAGCCATCGCCGCTGAGCTGCTCGACAGCGGCATCACCCGCGTAGTGGTGGGAACCGTCGCCGTCGAGGACCCCGACGTCGTGCGCCGCCTCGCCGAGCGCTTCC
>JAKAOD010000080.1 GCA_021823365.1 Actinomycetes bacterium
CGCCACGGCAGCGGCCCGCGCCACACGCGCTGGACCGGTCATCCTGCTCGCTCGCTCGCTCGCCGCATCGCGTCCGTCACCTGCTTCTTGAGCTCGTCGAAGGCCAGGCCGCCGACCCCCGGGCTCGCGACCACGAGGTACGCGCCCGCCGGGAGCTCGGCGGACGCCTCGCTCGCGATCGCACGCAGGCGGCGGCGCCAGCGGTTGCGCTCGACCGCGCCACCGAGCCTCCGGCCCACGGAGTACGCGACCCGCACGCCGCCCGTGAGCTGCTCGGCCGGGAGGAAGTGTACCGTGACCGACCCGACGCGAGCACGGCGGTGGCTGCGCGCCAGCTCACGGAACTGCGCGCGTCCGCGGACGGGAGGAGGTGGCCCGCTCAGGCCGACAGGCGGGACCGCCCGCGCCGGCGACGCGCCTTCAGGATCGCTTGTCCGGCGCGGGTCGCCATGCGGTGGCGAAATCCGTGGCGCTTGGCGCGCTTGCGCGTGTTCGGCTGGTACGTGCGCTTCATGTCGCCCCTCTACGAAGACGGCGCATCCTAGCGCGCCCACGCCCTCGAGGAGGTGTGCGTCCCCGGGCCGACGACGCGACAAAGTTGTAAGATGCTGGCCTTCGAGGACCGCCCCCTGGGGCACGGGTCATTGGTCCACAGATGTGGACCTGGCTGTGGACAACTTCCGGGCCGGAAGGCTAGAGGCCGTTGACCGACGCGCAGCAGCTGTGGGAGCGGTGCGCCACCGCAATCCAGTCGCAGGTGGCAGAGGCGACCTGGCGAACCTGGTTCGCGAGCGTCGTCCCGGTTGCCATCGCCAACGGCGAGCTCGTGCTCGCGGTCCCGAACTCCCTGGTCAAGGAGCGGCTTGAGAACCGTTTCGACGGCCTGTTGCGCGACGCGGTGCACGACTCCAGCGGCACGGACCTCCCCGTGCGGCTCGACGTTCTGGTGCAAGAGCCGAGCCCCGAAGAGCTCAGCGCCCTCCCGACCGAGCAGGGGCCGGCGCTCCGGCCGGCGGGGGTGGCGCAGCAGGCCGGCACCGGACCCGAGATTTGGCGCGAGACCCCGCCACAGTCGTCTGTCACGAGCAACCGCCACAGCTTCGACACCTTCGTCATCGGCCCCTCGAACCGCTTCGCCCACGCCGCCGCCCTCTCGGTTGCCGAGGCCCCTGCCCGCGCCTACAACCCGCTGTTCATCATCGGTGCGACCGGCCTCGGCAAGACCCATCTGCTCCAGTCGATCCGGGCCTATGTCGCGGAGAACTTCCCTCGCTATCACGTTCGGTACGTGTCGACCGAGTGGTTCATGAACGAGTTCGTCGAGGCTCTCCGCGCCAACGCGACAACCGCGTTCAAGCGTCGCTATCGGGAATGCGACGTCCTGCTGATCGACGACATCCAGTTCATCGAAGGCAAGGAGTCCTTCCAGGAGGAGTTCTTCCATACCTTCAACTCGCTCTACGAGGCTTCACGGCAGCTCGTGATCACCTCCGATCGCCCGCCTGGCTCGATCGCCACCTTGGAGAGCCGGCTCAGGAGCCGGTTCCTCTCCGGGCTCATCGCCGACATCCAGCCCCCGGAGCTCGAGACTCGAATTGCAATCCTTCGCACGAAAGCGGAGCACGAGCGGATGATCGTCAGCGACGAAGTGCTCGAGCTTATCGCGAGCAACATCAAGGACAACATTCGCGAGCTCGAGGGCGCGCTCACCCGCGTGACGGCGTATGCGAGCTTGAACCGGCAACCGCTGACCCGGGAGGTGGCGGAGCGAGTCCTCTCCGACGTCCTCGGAGCGCGCCAGCCTCGCCGGATCACCGCCCAGCAGATCCTTTCGAGCACGGCCGAGTACTTCGGTTTCGGGGTCGACGAGCTCTGCGGGCCGAGCCGCCGCCGGCCACTCGTCATCGCGCGCCAGATCGGGATGTACGTCTTCAGAGAGCTGACCGACTTCTCCTACCCGGCGATCGCCCGTGAGTTCGGCGGGCGCGACCACACGACCGTCATTCACGCCGTGGAGAAGATCGCCGCGCTCATGAAAGAACGCCGCCAGATCTACGACCAGGTCACCGAGCTCGTCGTCCGCATCCGCAACGGCGAGTGACGCCGTCGGGGAGCTTGCACGAACGCGACCGGTGGCGTGCCGGGCACCAGATGGCCGGTCAGCAGGCCGCACCTGTGGAACGACGCCGTGGAGAAGCCGTGGAGAACGCCGAGCGGCGGTGGATCACCAGAGCGCCTTCCACAGCCCCTCGAGCCGTGCCGCAGGCAACTGTGCACCGTCGAGAGGATCCTGTGAGGAGCGCCGCGGCAGGAGACCTCGAGCTTGGCCGGTTCGTCCACAATCCCCAGCGCCTATCACTACTACTCTTCTTCTCCACGACACTTCCGACGACAGGAGCACGAGGCCGGTGAAGTTCCGAACCGAACGTGACGGGTTGCTCGAGGCGCTGGCCACGGCCAGCAGGGCTGCCTCAGCCCGCACGAGCGCGGGGCCGGTCTCGCCGAGCCTGCAGCTCGTCCTCCATGGCAACCAGCTGGTCGTCACCGGAGCCGACCCCGACCTCGTGATCGAGGTGCGAACGAGCGTCGCCGGCGATGCCGACGGGTCGGTGCTCGTGCCTTCACGGCTGCTCGTCGACATCGTGCGGTCGTTCGATCCCGGTGCGGTGACAGTCACGAGCGACGAGGAGGAGGCTCGTGTCGTCTCGGGCCGGGCGGAGTTCACCGTGCGCGTCCCTGTCGCAGCCGAGGTCTCCCGGTTGTCGTCCGCCGACGGGGACGGGGTGAGCCTGCCTGCCGGGCGCTTTGCGGAGGGGCTCCGCCAGGTTGTCAGGGCGGCGCTGACCGACGACACACGCGCGCCGCAGTTGACCGGCGTGCTCATGCTCCCGACGCCGACCGGTCTCCGGCTGGTCGCGACGGATTCCTACCGCCTGGCGTTCAAGGACCTCGCCGGGGTGAGCGGCCCCTCCGGGACCGGCGACGTGCTCGTGCCGGCTCGCGCCCTTGCAGAGGTGCAACGCCTGGTCGGCTCTCAGCCAGAGGCTAAGGAGGACGGCGACGCGGCACCCGTCGTCTTTCGACGCGGCGAGCTCGACGCGGTGTTCGACCTTGGCGAGGTCCAGCTGACGACGCGCCTCTTGCGCGGACCGTTCCCGGACTATGAACGGCTCCTGCCCCCGTCCTACCCGAACAGCTTCACGGCGGCGAGGGAGGACCTCGCCGCGGCGCTGCGCCGCGTCCGGCTCATGGTGCGCGACACGAAAGACGTCACGACGCCGGTGCGGATCAGCTTCGCCGAGGATGGCGTGGAGCTCACCGTCCTCACGGCCGAGACAGGAAGGGCCTCGGAACGCGTCGACGGGAGCTACGCGGGCGAGGAGACGACGATCGCGTTCAACCCCGGCTACCTGCTCGACGGCATCGACGCCATCCGCTCGGACACGGTGACGCTCCAGGTGATCGACTCGAGCAAGCCGGCGACCGTCCAGGGTCAGGGAGAGGACGACTATCGCTACCTGCTGATGCCGGTGAGGGTCTCCTGACCGACGTCGTCTGGGTCGAGGTTCAGGATTTCCGGAACCTCGCGAAAGTCGAGCTGCACCCGACCGCCGGTGGCCTGACAGTCGTCACGGGCGACAACGGCGCGGGGAAGACGAGCCTGCTGGAGGCGATCGCCTACGGCGGCTCGCTCCGGTCGATGCGGGACAGCCCGCGTGAATCGCTCGTCCGTGCCGGCGCCGAACGTGCGGTCGTCCGGCTCGAGGTCACCGACGATACGCACCGGGCGCTCGTAGAGATCGAGGTCACACCCAAAGGTCGTGACCGGGCGCTCCGCAACCGCCAGCGGGTCGCGCGGGTGCAGGAGCTCGTGGAGACGCTCCGCACCACCGTCTTCTCGCCCGACGACCTCGAGATCGTGAAGGGAGGCCCGGAGGGTCGGCGTGCGTTGCTCGACGACGTCGCCGTCGCCGCCCGACCGGGCCTCGCCAGCACGCGCCAGGCCGTCGAGCGGGTGCTTCGGCAGCGCAACATGCTGCTCAAGAGCGCGAGCGCGCGTCTCTCCGCGGAGGTCGCGACGACGCTCGACGTCTGGGACGCCCAGCTCGCGGTCTCTGGGACGCTCCTCACCGAGGCGCGCGAGCAGCTCGTGGGGGAGATGGCCTCCGTGGCCAGCGCTGCGTACTGCCGGCTCACGGGGACTGAGGACGGCCTTCAGCTGCACTACCGGCGTTCCTACGGGGGCGACCTTGCGACCGCGCTCTCGGCTGCCCGGACGTCGGACCTGCGGCGGGAGGCGACGACAGTCGGGCCGCACCGAGACGAGCTACTGATCGGCTCGTCCGGCCTCGACGCGCGGACGCGGCTCTCCCAGGGCCGCCAGCGGTGCGTGACGCTCGCTCTGCGCCTGGCTGCGCACCATGTCGTCGGCCGTCATGCCGGCACGTCGCCGGTGCTGCTGCTCGACGACGCGTTCTCCGAGCTCGACGAGCGCACCGGCCGCGCGCTGCTGGGCGAGCTGCCGCCGGGGCAGGCGATCCTCACGACGGCCGGCGCCCTTCCGTCGGGCGCGAACGCCTCGTGCGTGGTCCGTCTCGAGAGGGGCAGGATCGTCGGGTGAGCGACGAGCGGCGCCTCGGCGAGGCGATCGGCGCCTACCTGCGGAGCGCCGGGCACGAGGAGGTCGCGCTCCTCGGCGAGATCGCACGTTGCTGGGAGGACGTCGTCGGCCCGAAGGTGGCCGAGCACGCTTCGCCCGTCGGCTTTCGCGGGCACGATCTCGTCATCGCGGTCGACCACCCGGGCTGGGCGACCCAGCTCGGGTTCCTGGCGGCGACGATCCTCGGCGGGCTGGAGGCCGAGCTCGGGCGCGCGGTCGCGCAGGGGCTCGAAATCACCGTACGTCGCTGACCGGGCGGTAGAATGCCGATGTCAGCACGTCCGGCCCGCGAGCACGGTGACGACCGAGCTCGGGCAGGTCCGGCCGTCCATGTCTCGCTGCCGAAGGGGCGCGCGCGTGTTCAGAAGGACCGAGCCGGCCGATGAGTGAGTCCGATCAGGGGCGCCTCGCGCTCGACGACGCGGTGGCGGTGCCAGCCGGAGCGGCGTCCTACGAGGCGGGAGACATAACGATCCTCGAGGGACTCGATCCGGTGCGCATGCGCCCGGGGATGTTCATCGGCTCGACGTCCTCGAGCGGCCTGCACCACCTCATCTGGGAGGTCGTCGACAACTCCGTCGACGAGGCGATGCAGGGCTCGGCCTCCCGCGTCGAGGTGACGGTGCTGAAGGACGGCGCCTGCCGGGTCCGGGACAACGGTCGGGGCATCCCCGTGGACCCGCATCCGAGCGACCCCGACAAGTCGACCGTGGAGATCGTCCTCACGGTGCTGCACGCGGGGGGGAAGTTCGGCGGATCGGGTTACAAGGTGTCCGGCGGTCTCCACGGCGTCGGCGTGTCGGTGGTCAACGCGCTCTCGAGCCGTCTCGAGGTCGAGGTCGACCGGGGCGGGCTCCACCACGAGCAGGTCTTCGTCGACGGCGGGAAGCCCACGGGCCCACTCGTCGTCACCGGGCCGTCGCCTCGGGGCAGGACCGGGACGACGGTGACCTTCTGGCCGGATCCGACCGTCTTCGAGGAGACCGAGTTTCGCGCCCAGACCATCCTCGAGCGCCTTCAGATGATGGCGTTCCTCCAGCGTGGACTGGAGATCGTCTTCCGCGACGAACGCCCGGGTCACGAGCAGGAGGAGACCTACCGCTACACCGGCGGCATCTCCGACTTCGTGCGGCACCTCAACGAGACGAAGGAGCCGCTCTTCCGGAAGATCGCCTACTTCTCGCAGGCAGAGGAGAGCCAGGAGGCTGAGCTCGCCTTCCAGTGGAACACGAGCTACTACGAGAGCATCCACTCCTTCGCCAACGGCATCGCGACCGTCGAGGGCGGCATGCACGAGGAGGGCCTCAAGAAGGCGCTCACGAACGTCGTGAACCGCTACGCGAAGGGCCGTGGCCTGCTCAAGGAGGCCGACCCGAACCTCGCCGGCGAGGACATCCGTGAGGGGCTCACGGCGATCGTCTCGGTGCGCCTGCGCGAACCGCAGTTCGAGGGTCAGACCAAGGCGAAGCTCGGCAATGTCTCGATCCGGTCGCTCGTCGAGCGCGCGACCAACGACAAGCTCGCCGAGTGGCTCGAGGAGAACCCCCGCGAGGCCAACCAGATCGTGCAGAAGGCGCTCCTCGCGCAGCGCGCCCGGGCGGCGGCGCGCCACGCCCGGGACCTGACGAGGCGCAAGTCGGCGCTCGACGGCGCGGGCCTGCCCGGCAAGCTCGTCGACTGCTCGTCGCGCGACGCGCGCCACTGCGAGCTGTTCATCGTCGAGGGCAACTCCGCGGCGGCCTCGGCGCGCGACGCGCGCGACCCGCGAGTGCAGGCGATCCTTCCGATCCGGGGCAAGATCCTCAACGTCGAGAAGGCCCGCGTCGACAAGATGCTGAAGAACGCCGAGATCCAGGCGCTCATCATGGCGATCGGCGCCGGCGTCGCCGACGACTTCGACGTCTCGCGGATCCGCTATCACAAGGTGATCATCCTCGCCGACGCCGATGTCGACGGCTCGCACATCCGGACGCTGCTGCTCACGTTCTTCCTTCGCCAGATGAAGCAGCTCGTCGACGCCGGTCATGTCTACGCCGCCCAGCCGCCGTTGTACTCGACCCTCGTCGGGAGCTCGAAGATCTACCTGAAGGACGACGCTGCCCGTGCCCGCTTCCTCGAGGAGCACCCGAACCACAAGCAGGAGTTCCAGCGCCTGAAGGGCCTGGGCGAGATGGACTTCGCAGAGCTGCGCGACACGACGACGGACCCGGCCAGACGGTCGCTCCTGCAGATCACGATGGAGGAGGCGAGCATCGCCGACCAGGTGTGCTCGGTGCTGATGGGCGACGACGTCGAAGTGCGCCGGCGCTTCATCCAGACGAACGCCAAGGACGTCCGCTTCCTCGACTTCTAGCTCGACCGAGGAGCTCCCGCCACCAGGAGAGGGAATGGCACGACGCAGCGCAGGAGGTCCGCCCTCGGGCGGTGACGGCGGCGAGCCGATCGTCGAGGCGATCGAGCCGATCGAGATCCAGGAGGAGATGGAGCGCTCGTTCCTCGAGTACTCCATGTCCGTCATCGTCGCCCGGGCGCTCCCCGACGTGCGCGACGGCCTGAAGCCGGTCCACCGCCGGATCCTTTACGGGATGTGGGACGTCGGCCTGCGCCCCGACCGCCCGCACGTCAAGTGCGCCAAGGTCGTGGGCGACGTGATGGGACGCTTCCACCCCCACGGCGACGCGGCGCTCTACGACGCCCTCGCACGCATGGTCCAGCCGTTCAGCCTGCGCCATCCGCTGATCGACGGGCACGGGAACTTCGGCGCACCGGGGCCGGAGGCCGGCCCGGCGGCGATGCGCTACACCGAGTGCCGCCTCGCGCCGATTGCGATGAGCCTGCTCGAAGGGATCGACGAGGACACCGTCGACTTCGTCGCCAACTACGACGCGTCGGCGAGCGAGCCGCTCGTGCTTCCGGCGCGCATGCCGAACCTGCTCGTCAACGGCTCGCAGGGGATCGCCGTCGGCATGGCGACGAACATCCCGCCGCACAACCTCGGCGAGGTGATCGACGCCACGCGGCATCTCATCGACCACCCCGAGGCCACCTCGGACGATCTCATGCAGTTCGTGAAGGGCCCCGACTTTCCGACCGGTGCGCTGATCCTCGGCCGCGCGGGCATCGTCGAGGCGTACCGGACCGGGCGCGGCTCGGTGAAGCTCCGGGCGGTCGCCGAGATCGTCGACGGGCGGGGTGGGCAGACGCAGATCGTCGTCTCCGAGATCCCCTACCAGACGGCCGTCGAGGTGATCGAGAAGCAGATCGCCGAGGCGCTCGAGGCCGGGAACGTCTCGGGGATCTCCGAGGCCCAGAACGACTCGGCTGGTGGCGAGCCGCGGCTGGTCCTCACGCTGAAGCGCGACGCCAACGCAAACGTCGTTCTCAACAACCTCTACAAGCACACCCAGCTCCAGACGAGCTTCGGCGTCCACATGCTCGCCCTCGTCGACGGCGTCCCGCGCCTCGTCAACCTCGCCCAGGCGCTGTCGGCATATGTCGCGCACCAGGGGGAGGTCGTGACGAGGCGGTCCCAGTACCGCCTCGACCGGGCGCGCAAGCGGGCGCACATCGTCGAGGGACTGCTGCGCGCCCTCGACATGATCGACGCGCTGATTGCCACGATCCGAGCCTCCGCCGACCGGCCGGCGGCCCGCGCGGCCCTGATGGAGGAGCCGTTCTCCTTCTCCGAGGAGCAGGCGACGCACATCCTCGACATGCAGCTCGGGCGGCTGACGCGCCTCGGCCGAGCCGAGCTCGACGAGGAGATGGCCCAGCTGCGCGAGACGATGGCGGAGCTCGAGGCGATCCTCGGCGACCCGGCCCGGCTGCGTGCGGTCATATCCGGTGAGCTCGCGGAGGTGAAGGATCGCTTCGCGACCGGGCGGCGCAGCCGGATCGTCCACGACCCCGGCGACCTCGACGCCGAGGACCTGATCGAGGACGAGCCGATCGTCGTCACGCTCACCCGGGCGGGCTACGTGAAGGCGGTGCCCGCGGACTCCTTCCGCACGCAGTCCCGTGGCGGGCGCGGGGTCCAGGGGACGCGCCTCAAGGAGGAGGACCTCGTCTCTCAGGTCGTCCACACGACGTCGCACTCCCACGTGCTGCTCTTCTCCAACCTCGGGAAGGTCTACCGCCTGCGCGCCTACGAGATCCCGCTGAAGGAGCGCACGGCGCGGGGCACGCCGATCGTCAACCTTGTCTCGCTCGATCCCGGCGAGCATGTCCAGGCGCTCGTCGAGACCAAGGAGTTCTCCCCCGACCGGTACCTGCTGTTCGCGACGCGCTCCGGGCAGGTGAAGAAGACGCCGTTCAGCGAGTACGACAAGTCACGGAGGGAGGGGTTCATAGCGCTCAACCTCCACGACGGGGACGAGCTCGTCGGCGTGCTCCCGACGTCGGGCGCCGACGACGTGTTCATGGTGACGCGCAACGGGATGACGATCCGCTTCGCCGAGCCCGACGTCCGGCCGATGGGGAGGAGCGCTGCGGGGGTGCGAGGCATGCGGCTCCGCGCGGGAGACGAGGTCGTCTCCTGCGACGTGACGAGGGCCGACGCCGACCTGTTGATCGTCACCGACGCCGGCTACGGCAAGCGGACGAAGCTCGAGCATTTCAACGTCCAGCAGCGCGGCGGACAGGGCGTGCGCGGCATCAGGCTCACCCAGTCGCGGGGCTACGTCGTCGCGGCGCTCATGGTCTCGCTCGAGGACGAGCTCCTGATCGTCTCGTCGGGCGGGGTCACGATCCGCACCGCGGTGCGCGAGATCGCCGCCCAGGGTCGTGACGCCACGGGGGTGCGGATGATGAACCTCGACGAGGGCCAGTCGGTCGCCGCTGTCGCCCCGCTGACGACCGAGGAGTAGGGACACGGCGCGAGAGGCGGCACGACGCTGGGCACGCCGCCCCGGGCGGGCCGCACTGCGGTGGTGTAGCCTCAGGGGCTCGTCGGGGCTATAGCTCAGTCGGTTAGAGCGCAGCACTGATAATGCTGAGGTCGCTGGTTCGATTCCAGCTAGCCCCACCAGAAAAGAGCAGGTCAGCTGCACCTTTGTTGGACCTGTCAGCTTGAGGCACCAACGGCTTCGC
Organism: Actinomycetes bacterium; assembly: GCA_021823365.1. Next base: position 9,749 of record JAKAOD010000080.1, read on the forward strand.
TACCATCGCGCCACCGACGAAGGTGGTGAAT